>DAITQE010000267.1:0-5692 GCA_036833235.1 Opitutus sp. | reverse complement strand
GCATGAGGGCGAGACGTTCACGCGAGACGTAGCGCGGTGCCTTCCCGTAAATCGCGTCACTAAACGTCATATCGTAAGCCGAGATGGTCTTCGCGATCGTCCCGGAGGCTCCGCCGGCTTGGAAAAAAATACGTGCGACCTCCTGTCCGGCGCCAATTTCGGCGAATGTCCCATACTTCTGCTCATCGAGGTTAATCGTGAGAGCCTTGCGGTTCGTGGTAAGAAGGTCTTTCTGCTCGCTTGTTGCCATGGGTGTTGAATATGCGGAACGTCCGCGCGCTACGCAATCCGTTCTGCGCCGTTTGCGGACGTGGGAATCACTATCGACCGGTTTGACTTGCCGTTGAAAGTTGTTTTCGGACCGCCTGTCCTGATTTCGACTGGAGGATGCGTTGAAAGCAGGTAGCGTGCACGTCTCCTCATGAAAAACTTCTTTACGTCGATGCTCGGAGCGTTGGTTGCCCTGATCATCTTCACCGTTGGCGGTGCGCTCCTCTTTGTCGGTTTCATCGGTGCGATCGCGGCCATGGCCGGCGACAAGACTCCAACGGTTGAGCGCGGCTCCTATCTCGTGCTGGACCTGTCCGCCGCGATTAACGATGCGCCGCCAGTGATCGATTTTCGAGCATTAGGCGCGGATCGGACGAGCACGCTGCAATTACGGACCATCACTCGCTCGCTTCGTGCGGCGGCTCAGGACGACCGTATTGCGGGCCTGTTCATCAAGGGCGACTCGCCTCCGACGGGTTACGGCCCGGGCTACGCGACGCTTAAGGAGGTGCGTGCTGCAATCAATCAGTTCAAGGCCTCCGGCAAACCCGTTAAAGGCTACCTGACGTACGCTACGACGAAGAATTACTATATTGCATCCACCGCGGATGAACTCTCGTTGGATCCTTACGGGTCGATTCTCATGCCCGGTTTGGCGAGCCAGCCGATGTTCTTTACCGGGGCGTTCGAGAAATATGGGATCGGCGTGCAAGTCACGCGGGTGGGCAAGTACAAATCATTCGTTGAGCCGTTTACTCGCAAGGACATGAGTCCTGAAAATCGCGAGCAGACGCAAAAATTGTTGGACGATCTTTGGGGAAACGTGCTCAGCGACGTTGCCGTGGGACGCAAACTGAGGCCGTCGGATATTCAATCGACGGTCGATGCTGAGGGCATAATCCGGCCGGAAGCAGCCAAAGCGGCAAAGCTGGTCGATCGAATCGCCTATCGTGACCAGATCATTGACGAGATGAAGCAACTCACCGGCCGCGGTAACTCGAAGGAATCCTTCAAACAGATCTCGCTGACCGAGTATTCGAAGGTGGCAAAAGACCTTCCGGTCGTTGCCAGGAAAACCGAGAAAGAAGGCGCGAAACCGGTGAGGGTCGACTCGCACTCAGGACGAATCGCAGTCGTTTACGCCGAAGGCGACATTGTCGATGGCGAAGGCAACGAGCCGGGCGAAATTGGCGGGACGCGTTTCGCGCGAGAGCTGCGGCGCCTGCGCCAGGACAATGGAGTGAAAGCAATCGTGCTACGGGTAAACAGTCCGGGCGGCACCGCATCCGCATCAGAGGCGATTCAACGCGAGGTGCGCCTGACCAAGAAGGTTAAACCTGTCATCATCTCGATGGGGACCTACGCCGCTTCGGGCGGTTACTGGATCGCAGCGTACGGCGATCGAATCTTTGCCGAGCCAACCACGGTGACCGGATCGATTGGAATTTTCGGAATCCAGTTCGATGTGAAGAAACTCGCGAACGACTTCGGCTTCACTTTTGACAGCGTGAAAACGGGGAAATTCGCGGATTCGTTGACCATCACCCGGCCCAAGACTCCAGAGGAAATGGCGGTTTTTCAGCGAATGGTTGATTGGGCTTACGGCGAATTCATCGCGAAGGTGGCCGAGGGACGGAATTTGAAACGGGATTTTGTTGAGGAAATTGCGCAAGGCCGCGTGTGGTCGGGCAAGGAAGCGAAAAAATTGGGCCTCGTTGACGAACTCGGAGGTCTCGATTCGGCGATTCGTTATGCTGCGATGAGAACGGGGTTGGGCTCGAACTACAGATTGGTGGAGTATCCGAAAAAGAAAGAATTTACCGAGGCTCTCCAGGACCTCATCGAGAAAATGGAGCCGAACAATGCACGCGCATCAGGGATTGGCGGACAGATTGAGGCGCGATTTGAAGCAGAGATGAAGCTGTTGCAGTCCTTCAACGACCCTCAAGGGCTTTATGCGCGGCTTCCTGAAAACCTGATGATCCAGTAAACGGTGAGTGCTTGAATATCGCCCGGACGCGACCATAGCCGGCTGCACCTAACACGATCGAACCATGTCCAATCACACGCTTTCTCACGACACGCCGGCGACGGCAATCCCGGCGGGAGACGCCGTTACTCTCCCGGCGGGGACGGAAGTTTACATCACGCAGACGCTCGGCGGCAACGTGACGGTGCGAACTGACCGCGGTCTATTTCGAATCGCGAATGAGGAAGTGACATCGATCGCCGGATACACGGCGTCAGCGGCAGCAGCTGCGGCGGCAAGTTCCGCGACAGAGGAATTCAGCGAGCAGGCGGTGTGGGAGACGTTGAAAACATGTTTCGATCCGGAAATCCCAGTCAACATCGTGGACCTCGGGCTCGTATATGACATGGTTGCTGCGAAGAACGAAAACGGGGCTTACTCGGTGGACGTAAAGATGACGTTAACGGCACCTGGCTGCGGCATGGGACCAATTATTGCCGAGGATGCGCGCGAGAAGATCGCGGCGTTGCCGAAGGTTGAATCCGCCAAGGTCCATATCGTGTGGGATCCTGTGTGGACGCCGCAGATGATTTCGCCCGAGGGGCGTCTGGTGCTCGGCCTGGAGTAGCGGGTTTGTAGCTCCGACCGTCCATCAGTTTCAGCTTTTCGATCGGTTGTGGCTGCGAGCGTGAGCGAGTGGACTAAAAATTGCGCGGCATAGCGAAACGCGAAGCCTTGCGTCGGAATTCCGGGTAGGTAGCGCGCTCACCGCGCTACGTTGCGCGACAAGCGCGCAACCTACAGCGGATCGAAGCTCTACGCTTTACCGAGCTTACCCTCGTTTGGCATATTCTCTAAGAGGTGATCGTTTCGAGCGAACATCCGTCCGGCGCCGCGTCCGGCGTTTCGCAATTAGGCCGCGCAATCACCCCGGCATAAGGCTCGGCGACGAACTCGCGCGTGGGCTCGATCAACAGATGACGATCACAAATCGCGAACAACTCTGCTTCGGTCTCCGTCCGACGCATATCGTGCAAGAATGCTCCCGCGGGATCCACGCTTTGTCCAACGAAGTTGAGGTACTTCTTCATCTTGTTGACGTGATACCGTTCGGCGAGGTCTGGGACGTCGGTCGCCCGGTAGAGGCGATCCACATACTCGCGGACATCGGCGAGAGTGAGCTTAGTCACGCGTTGACCTGCGAACAGTTCGCGACATTGCCGGAAGATCCACGGATTTCGAATCGCGTGACGTCCAATCATCACGCCGGCTGCCCGCGTCTGGTCAATAACGGCTGCCGCCCGGGTCGCGGAGAGAATATTTCCATTTGCCAGAACGGGACAGCGGACGCGCGCGACTGCCCGCGCAATGAGGTCGTAGTGAACGTCGCTTCGGTACATTTCCTTCACGGTTCGGCCATGCACGGTCAGCAGGTCGACACCGTGGGCGTTTACCAGATCGAGCATGCCTTCGAGCGGGCTGGCGTCGTCAAAACCAACGCGCATCTTGACGGTGAAGAGGCCCGGCGTCGCGGCTCTCAACGTGCCGAGGATTTCGTCAACGCGCGCCAAGTCACGGAGCAAGCCGCCGCCGACGTTTTTCTTGTACACTTTGGGCGCAGGGCAACCGAGGTTGAGATCAATCCCCGCAATTCGGTGTTGCTGGAGCTCGACCGCTGTGCGCTTCAAGTGAAAGAGGTCTTCTCCGATAAGTTGCGCAAAGACTGGCCGGCCAGTCGTGTTCTCATCGATCGAGCGGAGAATGTGTTTTTCGGGACGCGATTGCACGTGTACGCGAAAAAACTCCGTGAAGAAATAATCGGGCGCGCCGTAGTGTGCGACCACGCGCATGAATGCCAGATCTGTGACGTCCTGCATCGGAGCGAGCGCCGTGAACGGCTGGCCTGGGACAATCGGCGAGGGGAGAGAGGTCGTTTCAGTCATCAACGAAGATTAATCAAAATCAAAGGCCTCGCTGCGCGGCGACCCGCGGCGCCCGCACAAATAAGGGAAAACCGTTCGCGCGTCACCGGTAGCCGAATGTGCGATCGCGTAGAGGAGGTGCTCAGGGCTGCTCTTCCTCGCCGGATTCCTCGGCTTGCTGCTGGCGGACGCGCTCCAGGATTTCCGTCATGTCCTCCGCGGAATCGATCACCGCTCGGGCGACGAACAGCGGACGTTTGTGCTGGAGTGCCAGAACGATCGAATCGCTTGGCCGGGCATCGATCTCGATGATTTTTTTTCCGATCTCATTCTCCATGCGCAAAAGGATACGGGCGAAAAAAGTCCCTTCACGGGCATCGTTGATAATAATGTGATCCACGTTTGCCCCTAGCCCAAGCAAGATGCTGCCAATCAGGTCGTGCGTGAGAGGTCGGTCTTTTTTTACCCCGTTCAGTGTCATCTGGATCGCGTTGCCAACGGAGTGGTCAACGTAGATGACAAAGGTTTTTGCGTCGTTGCCCAGAAAGACGGCGCACCCATTTGCGGTGGGCATCACACCTTTGACGGTGACGGTTACGGCATCGTTCTGCATACGATAGAAATGGGCGCGAGTCGGCGAAAGCGCAAGTCGGCGGAGGGCCTGTGTCAGGGCTTCTCAGCTTTTCGAAAGGGGCCGGTAAACCACGGGCGGGACGCCCGTGCCACTCGGAGGTTGCGAAATAACGAATGGCGATTACTCGAACCCGAGCAGGCTGATGCCCCACGTTTTGGCCTGCGCCACGACGGCGGAGCGGTCGAGGATGATCACGCGGTTGGCTTCCAGCGCCGCTGCGGCAATGCCCGCTTCGCGCATTGTTTCAAGGGTGCGCTGGCCGAAACACGGTACGTCGAAACGGTAGTTCTGGCCCGCTTTGACCGTTTTCACGAACAACGTTGAATCGGTTTTGAATGTGCCGGCGCGCCGTAGCATTTCGTCGGTGCCTTCGTAAGCTTCGACTGCCAGAACCGTGCCCTTTCGTACGACGCAGCCCTGGCCGATGTCCAGGCGGGCCGACTCGCGCGCGATGTGAATGCCGTGATCGACGTATTCGCGTTCAATGGGGAACGAGCGTCCCGTCATGCATCCTGCGGTGGCGAGTTGGTCGTCCAGAAACGAACGGGCATCGAGCAGCGTAATTCCGAGTTTGCCAATTTCCTGGGCAATCGCGCCGAAAATAGTTTCAGCGTTTCGCCGTTTCAATGACGCGAGAATGCGAACCGCTTTCAGGTCCGGATGCAGGCCTTTGAACAACCGGCGAGGCGAGATCTGACCTGCCATGATCGCGTAACCGGCGTCGAATTCCTTTAATGTTTTCAGCATCCGGCCCAGCTGACCCACCAGCAATGTGCGCCGCTCTGATTCAGCGAACGAGGCGACCAACTCGGGTTTGGTTTCTTCGTCAAACGCGATGAGTCGCAGCGGCACTCCGGCACGCCGGATCGCTTGGGCGACGAGTTGCGGATAGAGCCC
>DAITQE010000266.1:0-5728 GCA_036833235.1 Opitutus sp. | reverse complement strand
GCGCTACTCGACGTGATGGACGAGCTCTATCGGCAATCCCAGAAAATCCCGGCGCAATGAACAAAATAACCGACAGATTTTCGTGCGCCGACTTTACGTTTCCGCTCCTTCCACACGACCAGGCGTTGCAACTGATCAAGCTGCTGGGTATCAATGCCGTCGACCTCGGTTTTTTTGTCGATCGTTCTCATCTGCGGCCGGAGCACGTTCGCCGCAATGCCGCGGGCGCGGCCCGGAAGTTCGCCGTCCGGCTCGGTGACATCGGTCTCACGCTCGCCGATGTTTTCCTGCAAACGAGCGCGGCCCCGCACGCTGTGCCCGCGAATCATCCGGATCGCGCCGTGCGGGACAAAACCCGCGAGCTGTTCAAGCTGGCCATCGAGTTCGCGCACACGGCTGGCTGCCGCCATCTCACCGGCTTGCCGGGCGTGGCGCATGCCGGTGTGAGCGACGTCGACGCGCGTGCGTTGGCTGCCGATGAAGCATCATGGCGCGCCGCCGAAGCTGCGCACGTCGGAATCGTCTATGCCATCGAAGCGCACGTCGGCTCGATCTGCCCTTCGCCCGAGACGACGCTCGAGTTTTTGCAACGCAGCCAAGGCGTCACGCTTACGCTGGACTACGGCCATTTCATTTACCAGGGGATGTCCAACGAGTCCACGCACGCGCTGCTGCCGCATGCGACGCACTTTCATGCCCGAGCGGGCTGTAAAGGCCGCCTCCAGTCGGCATTGAAAAATAACACGATCGATTTCGCGCGTATTTTAACCGGACTACGGCAGGCCAGATACAAAGGCTCTATTTGCCTGGAATACGTCTGGGTCGACTGGGAGCATTGCAACGAAGTCGACAACATTTCCGAGACCATCCTGCTGCGCGACTACCTGCGCCAAATTGAATCGGCCGACGAAAAAAAATCATCGCCATGACAAAACCCTGGAACGAACAGCAAGCGATCGTCACTGGCGGCGCTTCCGGCATCGGACTCGCCATCGCTCGAAAGCTGCATGGCCTTGGCGTGAAAGTTATCTTGCTCGATCGCGATCCGAAGGCGCTCGAATTTGCGCGCAGCGCCGTCGGCGGGAATTGCCGCACTCTTTGCGTCGACGTCACCGATGTGCGCGCCGTCGAGGCGGTGATCAGCGAACTCGTGCAGCAAACGGCGCCGGTTGATATTCTGGTCAACAGCGCGGGCATCACCGGCACGACGAACGTGAAGAGTCACGAGGTCGATCCGGAGAATGTCGAACTGGTCTTTCGCGTGAATTTTTTCGGTTCGTTCAACACCGCGCGCGCCGTATTGCCGGGCATGGTACGGCAGAATTACGGCCGCATTCTGCATATCGCGTCGATTGCCGGCAAAGAAGGGAATGCCGGCATGATGGCCTACTCGGCCTCGAAGGCGGCGGTCATCGGCATGACCAAGGCGCAGGGCAAGGAACTCGCCGAGACAGGCGTCACAGTCAACGCGCTCGCGCCTGCGGTCATTCGCACGCCGATGGTCGAGGCGATGCCACCTGTCCAGATAAGCTACATGACGGATAAGATTCCGATGAAGCGTTGCGGCTCGCTCGAGGAAATCGCCCACATGGCGGCATTCATTGTGTCGCCGGAAACCAGTTTCACGACCGGGTTCACGTTCGATCTGAGTGGCGGCCGTGCTACGTATTGAGAGGAAGTTTCCAGCCTGAAAATCATTCGTTATCTCAACTCGGCCAGCATTGCCAGCTATGGAGCTGAGCAGCCGGACGGCACGGTGTTGCGCGTCGAAGGCGACGTGTTTTCCGAGCACCGGGTCACGACCGAGCGAGCGCACGTCAGCAAGCTCCTCGCGCCGATCGTCCCCGTGGACATTTTCTGCATTGGACTGAACTATCGTCACCACGCGGCGGAATCCAATATGAAGATTCCGGAGCACCCCGTGCTCTTCATGAAGGGCGTCGGCTCGCTGCAACATCCGGGTGACCCGATCTTGTTGCCGGAGGCGTTGAAGAGCGACGAGGTGGACTACGAGTGCGAGCTCGCCGTCGTGATTGGCAGGCGCTGCAAGAATGCCACCCGCGAGAACGCCCTCGATTTCGTGCTCGGCTACACGTGTGCGAACGATGTGAGTGCGCGCGACTGGCAGATTCGGCACGGCGGCAGCCAATGGTGCCGTGGCAAGACCTTTGACACGTTCTGCCCGCTAGGCCCGCGGCTCGTGACGCGCGATGAGATCCCGAACCCGAACGCATTGTCGATCCGGACCGTGCTCAATGGCGATGTCATGCAAAACTGGAACACGAACGACATGATTTTCGACGTGCGATCGCTGATAGCTTTTCTCAGCGGCAGCACGACGCTGCTGCCCGGTACGGTCATTCTAACCGGTACGCCGCACGGCGTCGGTATGGCGCAAAAACCACCGCGCTGGCTCAGACCGGGCGATTCCGTGACGATCGAAATCGAACAAATCGGCCAGCTCACGAATCCCGTGGAACCGGAAATTTGAAGCGTCATCGACCGCCATCTTCCGAAGATCCTTTTGGGCGGGGTGAAGGCAAAATAAGCGGAACCTTCCGGCTTGGGAGCGGAGCGATTTCTCGGGCTTGACAAGCCGCTGGGGAAAAGTTTTGTTTACGCGAATTCCAATGCGGAATAAATATGCGTCCGCGATTCACCCATTTCCCCGTTCCTCCCCATGTGTTCCCTTCGGTTTTTTGCCGCCCCGTTTCGAGCGCGATTGTTTCACGTTGGTCGGCGGTCGTATTCCGGTCTGGCCCTGGCTGGCGTATGACGGCTTTTGGGACCGAAGGCCGTCACCTGAATTCAACCTCATTCCGGCTCTCGAGCCTTGTCAGGATTGCGGCGGAGCCTCGACCATCCGAATCAATGAGGAAGCATAGTTATTCATCCCTTTCATGCGCTCGTCTGCGCTTTCCGATTTCGCGGGCTTTGTCGCCTTTACCGCGCCGAAGCCTCGGACGCAAGCAGAGCCTCGACGGCCCTAACGACAAAACCTTCCTGAATTTCGACACGGCGAACGCCACCCTCGAGCAACTATTTCTGAATGGTGATGCCGGCGTCGAGTTCTCCTACGATCGGCAGAAGAGCACTCAGGGCGTGCAGCGCCTGATGTCTGGTTATCGAGGCAATGCCATTTACGTCGAGGTCAACAAGACGACGACCGACGGACGGCCCAACCCAAACTTTGGCCGCCCGTTCATCAGTGCGAGCGGATATTTTAACTGGGATCAGAACCTCGTGGAAACAGGCCGCGCCACCGCGTTCGTGAAGCATGACTTTAGACAACAGCTCGGCTTTTTCGGGCGTCTGCTGGGCATGCAGAACGTCACAGGTCTCTACACCGAACACTATCAGGACCAGCTCTACATGTCGGGCCAGAACGCCGAGACCGACATCGCCTTCAACACCGGTCTCGGCGGACATTCGCTTTCCGATCGCAGCGTCTCACCGGTCATCTACATCGGACCGTCGCTGGCGAACGCCTCCAGCCCGGCAGGCTCCCACCTACAGGGCCTGCAGAACGAGGTCGTTTTCCCGAGTTCGATGCCGGTCTGGGTGGTTAACTCCGGCACAGGAAACAAATGGATCCAGCAAAACTGGCCGATTTACCAGTATCCAGATTACGCACACCTCGCCAGCAGCGTCGTGAACAATCACTCCCGCGCGATTTCTTCTGCCGCGGTCTGGCAGGGAAATTGGTGGGACAACACCTTCATCTCGATTCTCGGCTGGCGACAGGACGACGTACGCAACTCCTCGTCTCCGAATACCGCCATCGATCCGACCACCGGGGCCAACTATCTCACGCCCAACCCTCGCGCGGCTGGACTCGAGACCAAGCACAATTCCTTTAGCTACGGTCTGACCTTCCACGTTCCGGCCAAGTGGTTCCGCCGGCTGCCCGGCGGTCCCGAACTGTCGCTCTACTACAACAGATCGGAGAACTTCCAGCTCACCGGTGCGCGCAATACGATCCTTGGCGACCCCATCCCGCCGCAGCTGGGGAACACTAAGGAATTCGGGGTCGGCCTCACGGCGCTTGACGATCGTCTGAGCCTGCGGGTCGCTTGGTACAAAACCGTCCAGGAAAACATGACCGACACTCGGATTTCCCTGGCGCTTGGCCGAGTCGCGACGTTGGAAAGCGCCATCACCGAGGACCTCCCGAGGGCGACTCTCGATGCGATCGGCTACGTCGGTCCCGAGAGCGCGAATCAATCGCCACTGTACCAGCAGTATCTACAGGCGAACCACGTCGAGCTGGACGCTGTGCGGGCCGACGGCACCCAGAACTGGACGTCCAGCAGCCCGCACGGCCTCGCTGATGTGACAGGGTCGGTCTCGAAAGGTGTGGAAATGGAAGGCGTGTTCAACGCGACGAAGAACTGGCGGATCACCTTCAATGTGGCGCAACAGAAGGCCTCGCAAGGAGACACCAGTGCGGCCTTCGAGGCGCTTCTCAATGATCGGCTGCAGCAGTGGAAAAACCCCCAACTGTGGACGCAGACGATCGGGGCGTGGACGGTCCAGAGCTACGCCGAGACCAATCTCATCAACCCGCTCAACACTGCAAAGCTCTCGATCGGACAATATACGCCGGAGCTGCGCGAGTGGCGCGCGAATCTGGTGACCAACTTCACTTTTCCAAACGCAACCCGGCTGAAGGGCTGGGGCATCGGCGGCGCCGTCCGCTGGCAGGACAAGGTCGCGATCGGGTACCCCGTTGTCACCGACCCGACGCTAGGACTGGTCACGGACATTCATCATCCGTTCTGGGGCCCGTCACAAACGACCTTCGACGGCTGGCCCAGTTATCAACGCAAGATCTGGCGGAACATCACGTGGAAGGTCCAGCTCAACGTCCGAAACATCCTGAACCAAAACCTGCTGGTCCCCGTGTCCGCCAATCCGGTCACGGCCGACGACCTGAACACGATGGACGTCGCGGCGTGGCGTATGGGCGCGGCCCGTACGTGGGAGCTGACCTCGACGTTCTCGTTCTGATCGGCTGCTGCACCGCCGGCCCTGAATTCCCGATCCCTCGAGTAACCGCTTGAGTTACTCGAGGCGGGAAAACCGAGCCGTCGTAGGTGCAATATAACCTCTGCGCCACTTACCTCTGACGAATACAACGATGAATAGATTCGACCCCGCTCCGACCGTCGCCCGTTCGCGAAACCCCCGTGTCAGTCTCGTCAGCCGTTCGCTGCCGATGCTCGTTGCGTTGGCATTCCTGCTGGCGAAGTGCCCCATCGTCCGCGCCGCCGTCCCGTTCTACCGGACCGACCTGGCCGACAACGCCGTGGCGCTCATCACGAAGAAGTTTCTGTTCAATCAATATCACGTGATGCAGGCGTTCGCGTTCAACAACAACAACGGTGAAATCTACGTGGTGCAGGTCGAGGGGACGGACTCGCTCGGCACCTGGTCGGAGCATTGGGCCAACGGGGATCTGGATCTCACCCGGCTCAGCGCGGACGGCAGCACGGTCTTGGGCCACATGTACCTGGAGGGTTTCGGGCACGGCGTCTCGATCGGAGTGGAGCCGGCGGGCTCGTCTGTGTACCTGTGGACGGAAGTCGACTCACAGCCGAACTCCGAAGGCTCGGGGCGCGGCACCAAGCTGGGAAGGTTTCTGTTCACCAATGGCCAAACGCTGAACACCTCGTCGTCGTCGATCACCAAGTACAGTCCGATCCCCGGTGTGACCCAGGTTACGCCC
>DAITQE010000265.1:4427-5729 GCA_036833235.1 Opitutus sp. | reverse complement strand
TTATTCGAGCGACATCGATCTCTTGAACCTCTTCTACGAGATCAAGGATCTAAAGGTTTCCAAAGCGCTCGACATGGAGAACGTCTCCACGCTCGTGCTCGTTGAAGATGCAATCGATGCCCAGAAGGGCGTCGTACTTGCGCGTGCTTTCGAACCGCTGACCAAGGCGATCGTGCGCACGTTCGAGAAGCACGACATTACCGCCCTGCGCGTGATCGACACCGCGGCCGACGAAGGCGCGATCATCCGTGCGTTGAAGAAAGATCCCACGCGCAATGAAGAAGAAGCGCTCAAGGAAGTCTACAAGCGCCTCCGCCCCGGCGAGCCGCCAACCACCGCGAATGCGAAGGCGCTCCTAAAGCGTCTGTTCTTCGATCCGAAGCGCTACGACCTCGGCCGCGTTGGTCGTTACAAGGTCAACCAGAAGCTCGGCCTGAAGGTCGATCTCGAGCAGCGCATTCTGGAGTCCGGCGACGTTGTTGCCGCGACGAAATATCTTGTTCGCCTGAAAAAGGGTGAAGGCGTGGTCGACGATATCGATCACCTCGGTTCCCGCCGCGTTCGTACCGTTGGCGAACTTCTCGCCAATCAATGCCGCGTCGGTCTCAGCCGCACGGAGCGTCTCGTTCGAGAGCGCATGACGATGTATGACCAGAGCGTCGACTCGATCACTCCGCAAAAGCTGATCAACCCGAAGGCGCTGACGACCGTGATCCGCGATTTCTTCGCGCGTTCACAGCTGTCGCAGTTCATGGACCAGATCAACCCGCTCGCCGAGGTCACGCACAAGCGTCGTCTCTCTGCACTCGGGCCGGGTGGTCTGAATCGCGAGCGTGCTGGTTTCGAAGTTCGCGACGTTCATCCGTCGCACTACGGCCGTATTTGCCCGATTGAGACGCCTGAAGGTCCGAACATCGGTCTGATCAATTCTCTGTCGACCTACGCTCGCGTAAACGAGTTTGGGTTTATCGAGACGCCGTACCGCCTCGCGAAAGAGGGACGCGTCAGCGACAAGATCGAGTACCTCACGGCCGACCAGGAAGAGGGTAAGGTCATCGCGCAGGCGAATTCCGAGTTGGACGACAAAGGCCATTTCGTCGGCAAGGTCACCGTTCGTAAGGACGGCGAGTTCCTCGAAGTGCCGGCTGGCGACGTGAACTTGATGGACGTTTCGCCCAAGCAGGTGATCTCGATCGCTGCGGGAATGATTCCGTTCCTCGAGCACGACGATGCGAATCGCGCGCTCATGGGCGCGAACATGCAACGCCAGGGCGTGCCGCTGCTCCAGGCCGAGTCGCCGTT
>DAITQE010000265.1:0-4417 GCA_036833235.1 Opitutus sp. | reverse complement strand
GCACGGGCATTGAAGAGCGCGTTGCTCGCGACTCGAAAATCGTCGCCGTCGCTGAAGACGCGGGCGTTGTCGCATCGGTTGACGCGAAGCGCATCGTCATCACGAAAGACGGCGAGCTTCCACGTGCACTTAAAACGGACGCAAAGAATGGCGTGCACGTTTACGAACTGCGCAAATTCATGCGTTCGAACGCGGGAACCTGCTTTAATCAAAAGCCGATCGTCAAGATCGGCCAGAAGATCAAAGCCGGCCAGATTATCGCCGACGGTCCTTCGACCGAAATGGGCGAAATGGCGCTCGGCCGCAACGTGCTCGTCGCGTTCATGCCCTGGAACGGTTACAACTTCGAAGACGCGATCCTGATCTCCGAAAAGGTGCTCAAGGAAGATATCTTCACTTCCATCCACATCCAGGAGTTCGAGGTTACCGCTCGTGACACGAAGCTCGGGCCGGAGGAAATCACGCGGGATATCCCAAACGTCGGTGAAGAAGCGTTGAAGAACCTCGATCACAACGGTGTCATTCGCATCGGTGCGGAAGTGAAGCCTGGCGATATTCTCGTCGGCAAAATCACGCCAAAGTCCGAGACCGAACTCGCTCCTGAAGAAAAGCTCCTTCGCGCCATCTTCGGCGAAAAGGCCGCTGACGTTAAGGACACGTCGCTCGTCGTCCCGTCCGGTGCCGCTGGCATCATCATGGACGTGAAGGTTTCGTCCCGTATCGACTTCGAGAAGGAGAAGCTCTCTCCCTCCGACCGTCGCCGCCAGGTGAAGCAGATCCAGGAAGAATACAAAACGCAGATGGATAAATTGCGCGAGGGCCTCACCGAGGCGCTCTCCAACATCCTCCTCGGCGAAAAGATTCCTCTCGACGTCATCAACGGTGAGACCGGCGAAATCATTATCCCGGCCAACCGCAAGATCACAAAGACGCTCCTCCGCAAACTCGCGGCGGTCTCCAAACACGTTCAGATCGATCCTTCACCGGTTCGTATCAAGATCATGGAGATCATCGGCTCGTATCAGACGAAGTTCGACGAGCTCGAGACGGATCGTGAACGCAAGATCGGTGGCATCGAATCTGGTGCCGACGCCGGCGACGGTGCGATCAAGCAGGTCAAAGTCTACATCGCCACGAAGCAAAAGCTCGAGGTCGGCGACAAGATGGCTGGCCGTCACGGTAACAAGGGCGTCGTTGCGAAGATCGTGCCCGAGGAAGACATGCCGTTCCTGCCGGACGGCACTCCGATCGAAATCTGCCTCAACCCATTGGGCGTGCCTTCCCGCATGAACGTCGGCCAGGTGCTCGAGACTCACTTGGGTTGGGCTTGCAAAAAGCTCGGCATCAAAGTCGCGACACCCGTGTTCGACGGCATTCCGGAAAAGAAAGTCCGCGAATACCTCAAGGAAGCGAAGTTGCCTTCATCGGGCAAAAGCCCGCTTCTCGATGGTCGTACGGGCGAGAAACTCGATCAAGAGGTCGTTGTTGGCTACATCTACATGATGAAGCTGAACCATCTCGTGTCGCACAAGATTCACGCGCGCGCGGTTGGTCCTTACTCGCTGGTCACGCAGCAACCGTTGGGCGGAAAAGCCCAATACGGCGGCCAGCGTTTCGGCGAAATGGAAGTGTGGGCGCTCGAAGCTTACGGCGCGGCACATACGCTCCAGGAACTCCTCACCGTCAAGTCCGACGACGTGCAGGGACGCACCAAGATCTACGAGTCGCTCGTCAAGGGCGACAACACGCTGCAGGCCGGCACGCCGGAATCCTTCAATGTGTTGATCAAGGAAATCCAGTCCCTCGGTCTCGACATCAAGCTCAACAAGAGTGACGCGCTCGGCTTTGGCACCTGAGTGCCGGCCGCGCGTCGCATTGTTTTCCGCATCCTTTCCAAAAATACAGGGTTAACTAAATGAGCATTCAACCTTCAGAAGTCGCAGCGTCTGCCTCGCGCGACGAAACCCGCAACGCCCTCGGTCTCGAGGAGAGCGCGTTCGATTGCGTATCCATCACCGTCGCTTCCCCTGAGACCATCCGCAAATGGTCCAAGGGCGAAGTGAAGAATCCGGAGACCATCAACTATCGTACCTTCAAGCCGGAGCCGGGCGGTCTTTTCTGCCAGAAGATCTTCGGGCCGGTGCGTGACTACGAGTGCGCCTGCGGAAAGTACAAGCGAATCAAATACAAGGACGTCGTTTGCGATCGCTGCGGCGTCGAAGTGACGATCGCGCGGGTTCGCCGTGAGCGCATGGGCCACATCGAGCTCGCTGTTCCTGTCGCCCACATCTGGTTCCTTAAGTCGATGCCGAGCCGCCTCGGCCTTCTGCTCGACATGACCGCGCGGTCACTCGAGCGCGTGATCTACTACGAGAACTACATGGTCATCGATCCGGGCAAGACCCCGCTCGAACCGCATCAGCTCCTCACCGATACCGAATATCGGCAGGCCATTGACGAATACGGCGATGATTCCTTCGTCGCCAAGATGGGCGCCGAAGCTGTTCGCGATTCTCTCGTGAAGACCGACATGGAGACGACCGTGATCGAGCTCCAGGAGCAGATGCGTGCGACCAAGTCGAAGCAGATCAAGAAAAAGCTCTCGAAGCGTCTCAAGGTCATCCAAGGATTCATTCACTCGAAGAGCCGTCCGGAGTGGATGGTGCTCGAAGTGCTGCCTGTCATCCCGCCGGACCTTCGTCCGCTCGTTCCGCTCGAAGGCGGACGCTTTGCGACCTCCGATCTCAACGATCTCTATCGCCGCGTCATCAATCGGAACAATCGTTTGCGGAATTTGATGCAGTTGAAGACGCCCGACGTTATTATCCATAACGAAAAGCGGATGCTGCAAGAAGCGGTTGACGCGCTCTTCGACAACGGTCGCCACGGACGTCCGGTCACCGGCGCTGGCAACCGTCCCTTGAAGTCCCTCTCGGACATGCTCAAGGGCAAGCAAGGTCGCTTCCGGCAAAATTTGCTCGGCAAGCGCGTCGATTATTCCGGCCGCTCGGTCATCGTCATCGGTCCGGAGCTCAAGCTCCACCAATGCGGTCTCCCGAAGAAGATGGCACTCGTTCTTTTCGAGCCGTTCATCATCCGCCGCCTCAAGGAACTCGGCTTCGTGCACACCGTTCGCGGTGCGCGCAAGATGATCGAGAAGAAGTCTCCAGAAGTTTGGGACATTCTCGAGGAAGTCACGAAGGGCCATCCAGTGCTGCTCAATCGCGCGCCGACGCTCCACCGTTTGTCAATCCAGGCATTCGAGCCTGTGTTGATCGAAGGTGAGGCCATCCGCGTTCACCCGCTCGTCTGCACCGCTTACAATGCGGACTTCGACGGTGACCAGATGGCGGTTCACGTGCCGTTGTCCCTCGAAGCGATCATGGAGTGCAAACTCCTCATGATGGCGACGTCGAACATCTTCTCGCCGTCCTCTGGCAAGCCGATTCTCACGCCGTCTCAGGACATCGTTCTCGGCGCTTACTATCTTACGATCGAGCCGCGTCAAAAACCCGCCAAGGGTGTTCGCGTGCCGATTCTCGCGGGTCTGCAGGAAGTTCTCTACGCCGTTGCGGATAACGCGCTCAAGAAGCACGACTGGGTCGAGGTTCCGAACCCCGACTACGGCCGCGACACCGTTTATGGTAACAAGGAAAGAAAGACGCTGCGCACCACTGTTGGTCGCGTGATCTTCAATCAGATCTGGCCGGCGCCGCTCGGCTTCGTGAACTTCCCCGTCCCGAAGAGCAAGCTGGGCGATCTGATCCTCCACACCTACAAGACCACGGGAAATCACATCACGGTCGAAACGCTCGATAAGCTAAAGGAACTCGGCTTCCAAACCGCCATGCAGGCGGGTATCTCGATCGGTATCGATGATATGATCATTCCGGAAACGAAGAAAGATATCGTTGCCGAAACCCGTAAGAAGATCGCTGAAGTCGAAGCTCAGTTCAACAAGGGCATCATCACGGAAGGTGAGCGCAAAAACAAGGTCATCGATCTTTGGACTGGCACCACCGACCGCATCGCCAAGGAAGTTTTCGCCAAACTCGAAAACAACGAAGGCCGCAATGAGGTGAACCCGGTTTACATCATGATGGATTCCGGAGCGCGAGGTAACAAACAGCAGGTTCGCCAGCTGTGCGGAACCCGTGGCCTCATGGCCAAGCCGTCCGGTGAAATCATCGAGCGCCCCATCCTGTCTTCGTTCCGCGAAGGCCTGACGGTTCTCGAATACTTCATCTCGACGCACGGCGCCCGTAAGGGTCTGGCTGATACAGCACTCAAGACCGCGGACGCCGGCTATCTCACGCGCAAACTCTGCGACGTGGCGATGGACGTTATCATCGCGGAAGACGACTGCGGTTCCCGCGACGGCGTGTGGAAGAAAGCGATCTTCGAAGGGGACGACGAA
>DAITQE010000264.1:0-5749 GCA_036833235.1 Opitutus sp. | reverse complement strand
AACCTACAAGTCGATCACAAAAGCGTCCGCGGCAGTTTCGCGGGAAATAAATTTGCCCCGGCTCAGCCGGCCCGCCGTCATGGACCGGAATGATTGTTGGCGTTCATCCACTCGCGGGGTTCGATAAACTGCTCCACTACCGCGTGCCGGAAAGTATGCGCGATATCACACGCGTCGGGTCGCTGGTTCGTGTGCCGGTGTTGCGTACGCTTCGTCTCGGCATCGTGGGCGAGATTGGTGCTCCGCGAGATTTCCCGTTGGATAAACTCAAATCGCTCGCGCAGGTCCTGCATCCGTTTCCCGCGTTGCCGCCGGATCTGCTCGAGCTGGCCCGCTGGATGGCAGGTTACTACGCGTGCGGACTCGACAATGTGATCGAGACGATGCTGCCCGCAGCCGTCCGCAACGGTGCAACCATCAAGCAGGAGAAATCTCTCGCGGTCGCAAAGCCGCTCAGCGTGGAAGAACTGGCCGCGCTCGAAAAGAAAGCGCCGCAGCAGGCGCGGCTTTACCGGTTTCTGGCGCAGCAATTTCGGCCACAGAAAAAATCCCTCGTGCTGCACCGGCTCGATCAGACGGCAGCGGTGGCTGCCGCACTGGTCAAACGCGGGGTGCTGCGCGAGGACATCCGCCGCGTGGAACGTCTCGTTTATCACGATGATTTTGCGCACGGCGAACTGGTCGCTTCACAGCCGCATGTTCTGAACGCCGAACAGGCCTCCGCTGTCGCGGCGCTCGACGTCAGCCTGGCGGAACAAAAATTCGGCGTGTCGCTGCTGCATGGCATCACGGGCTCCGGTAAAACGGAAGTTTACCTGCGGGCCATCGACACGGCGTTGAAGGCAGGTGGCGGCGTGATTTTTCTGGTGCCGGAAGTGGCGTTGACGCCGCAGACGGTTGCGCGATTGCGCTCGCGACTCGAATCGATCGCGCCGGCGCATGCGTGCGTCGTCTGGCACAGTCACTTGAGCGAGGGCGAACGCTTCGACGGCTGGCTCGCGTTGGCGACGGGAGAGGCGCGCATCGTCGTCGGCGCGCGCTCGGCGATTTTTGCGCCGGTCAATAATTTGAAGCTCATCGTCGTCGATGAGGAGCATGAGCCGGCGTACAAGCAGGATGAAACGCCGCGCTATCACGGACGCGATGTGGCGGTGATGCGCGCGAAGCTGAACCGCGCGATCTGCCTGTTGGGTTCCGCGACGCCGTCGCTCGAAAGTTTTGCGAACGCTCTGGCTGGAAAATATCGGCTGCTCGAATTGCGCGAGCGCATCGATTCACGGAAGCTGCCGTACATCGATATCGTCGATCTGCGGATCGAGGCGATGCGACAGCGGACGCTGCCGGCGCTCTCTCGAAAGCTGGTTGATGCGATGCAGGCTCGTTTCGAAAAGCGGGAGCAAACGATCCTGTTTATCAACCGCCGTGGCTATTCGTCCTCGATGCTGTGCACCAAGTGCGGACACGTGGAGGAGTGTGTCCATTGCAGCATCGCGCTGACGTATCATCGCGCGGATGAAATGCTCCGCTGTCATTTGTGCGGCGACCAAAAGCCCGCGCCGGTGCGTTGCCCAAAATGCGGCGCGCCCGACATTCGCTGGAAAGGTCTCGGCACCCAGCGCGTCGAGGAGGCGGTGCGGCGGGTGCTGCCACGTGCGCGGATCGAGCGAATGGATACGGACGCGATGGCGAAGAAGAACCGGTTTCGCGAAGTGCTCGGCCAATTTCGCGCGGGCAAGATCGACGTACTCGTCGGCACTCAGATGATCGGGAAGGGATTGGATTTTCCCAATGTGACGCTCGTCGGATTAATCGACGCCGACATGTCGATGCACATTCCCGATTTTCGGGCAAACGAACGGACGTTTCAGCTGCTGGTCCAGGTTGCAGGGCGGGCGGGCCGCGGAGATCGGGCGGGGGAAGTGGTGGTGCAGACCTTCACGCCCCAAGCGGAGGCAATTCAGTTTTCCCGCCACGCGGATTTTGCGGGATTCGCCGCCTCGGAGCTCAAGCTGCGACAGGAATTTCGTTATCCGCCGTACCGGCATTTGATTCACCATTTGTTTCGCGGGCCCAACCCGGAAAAGCTCAAGTTCTTTGCGGAGCAATGGGCGCGGCTGGTGGAGAAGGAACTCGGCGCGCGAGTGGAGTTGCGCGGGCCTTCGCCGTCACCTATCGAAAAGATCAAAGACGAGTACCGCTGGCAGCTGTGGTATTTTACGACGTCGGTGACGAAAGTAGTTCCGGAGTTGGTGCGATTGCGCGCTGGATTCGCCTGGCCGGATGACATGACGCAAGTGCTTGACATTGATCCGGTGAACTTGATTTGACTCCAATCCTCCCGCCGCTTTTCTCGGTGGCATGGGTCCACGGTACCGAAGCGTGCTTCGGCTTGAGTTGGCTGTTTCAGCCTTACTGAATTTTTCGGCGCCATAACATCCGGTGAAGTCGGACTATTTGTTTTTCGAAGGTAGCGTTGGCACCGTGGATCGCACGGTGGCGCATATCGTCAGGAAAAAAACGCCGTGGCCGTTCACAGAACACGCTGACGCGTTTGCAGGATTCTTCGCGTCGTTGCTGCAACGTTCAGGGTTGTGTGCAGATCACTATTGCGCGCGGGCCATGACGAGGCGCACGGCGGCGTGCTTGAGGAAGCTCGGAGCGGCAACCGTCGAGGAGGGGTTGCAGAAAATTCAAAACCGCCCGGAGCTGGCCGATGCCGCGTTGAGTACGGTTCTATTGGGCGTCACGGATTTTTTTCGAGATCGCGCGGTGTTCGATGCCGTGCGCTTTACGGTACTGCCGCAGTTACTGGAGCAGCATTGGCGTTTGCGCATCTGGAGCGCCGCCTGTTCCGAAGGACAGGAGCTTTACTCGATCGCCATGTTGTTGGCGGAAGAAGGTCGTTTAAAGCAGTGTGAGTTGATCGGCACCGACTGCCGACGTGATGCGATTAGGCAGGCGCAGTCCGGAGTTTTTTCCTCTGAAACGGTTGCCCGACTGGCGCGTCATTGGCGGCAGAATTTTTTCACGGAAGGGCCCATCAGCGCACGGCTCGATCCGCTGTTGGTTCAGAGTGCGCAGTGGAAAACGGCTGATCTGTTCAGAACGGTGGAGCCTGGCCCCTGGCATCTGATTCTTTGGCGGAACATGGCCATTTATCTCGAGCCGGTCGCGGCGGAAAATATTTGGCGGCGGCTCTACGGTGAGCTTCTTCCCGGCGGATATGTGGTCGCCGGCAAAGCGGATCATCCGCCTACCGGACTGCCGCTGACTCGGGTCGCGACCTGTATTTATCGAAAACCTGTCGTAGCCCCATGAGCCGTCCAAGTCATCCCGCGTCAGCTCTCAGTACGCTCGTCGTCGCCATGGTGGCGGCGGCATGGATTTACGTTCGGTTATTTCTTGTCGAGGAGTCGCTCGTGGAGCTCACGTTCGTGCTGCCCCTGCTGGTGGGGATTTGGAGCCGTCGCGTCTGGCACGTATGGTCAATGGCGGCCGTCTTCATCATCTCGGCAATCATCAAGCTGCACTGGCTGGTTCCTGCCGGAACGTTCGATACTCTGCAGGAAGCGCTGTTCGTTGGTTCGACGTTATTCAATGTCATGGTTGGCGGGACCATCGTTCATCTGATCATCATTTTGCGCGCGCGCATCGACGACCATGTTGAGCGAATCGCGACGCAAAATGCAGAACTGGAATCGCAGGCCGAGGAATTGTCGCAGCAAAACGAGGAGATCAAAATCCAGGCGGAAGAACTCGCGCAGCAAAACGAAGAAATCGAATCGCAGTCCGAAGAACTAACCGGTCAGAACGAAGAATTGCAGGAGACGAACGAAAGACTGATCAACCGGGAGGAGATCCTTCACGGCTTGTTGGAGTCGGTGCGGACACCCGAAACAGGGCGGCATGCGCTACTCGGTGTTTGTCGGCGAGCGCTCGGGGTGGTGGGCAAGCCCGTGGAATGCTTTGCGATCCTGAAGCTCGATGGAGAACAGTTCCGCATCAAAGTTCAGGCGGCGATCGAAGGTGGCCCAATCGTGCCAGAGCACTGGCCGATCGAAGGCTCCATTGCCGGGGTTGTTTTGGAACACGAAAAAACAGCGTACGTTTCCGACCTGCGCAAAGAACCGCGGCTGGCGGCGCCGTTTGGAGAACAGGATTGGGTCCGTTCAATTCTGGCGACGCCGCTTCGAGTCGCCGGAGTGAAATATGGCGTGGTGGTGGCGTGCAGCAGTGAGGAGAGCCACTGGACGCAGGAACAGTTTCGTGTGATCGAGTGGATTGCAGCGCAGTGTGGTTTAATCGCGGAGACGCTCCGCTGGCAGGACGCGCTGGCGAATCGAGCCCGGGAGATCGAAGCAGCCAACCGAACGAAGGATCAGTTTCTGGCCATGCTCTCGCATGAATTGCGCACGCCGTTGACGCCGGTCCTGGCGGCATCGGGCGTCCTCGAAAACGATCCGCGAATTCCGGAGGACGCTCGGGAAGATCTGCGAATGATTCGGCGCAACGTCGCGATTCAGAGCCGGCTCGTCGACGATCTGCTGGACCTGACAAAACTTGGGCGCGGGAAACTGTCACTGGACAGCGAGAACCTCGAGATGGGGGTGCTGCTGAAGGAAACTGCAGCCATCGTGGCCGCCGATCTCGATGCCAAAGACCAGCGCCTTGTGCTGGATCTAGGCGCGATGAACGGCGCGATCGTGAACGGGGATGGCGCGCGGTTGCAGCAGGTTTTTTGGAATCTGCTGAAGAACGCGGTCAAGTTCAGCGCACCGAAAAGCCCGATTGGATTTACCGCGCGCGCCGTTGAAAAACCGACCCCGCGCGTGGTGATCGAGGTTAAAGACACCGGGGTGGGGATTGACCCCGCGAATCTGGATCGAATTTTTCAACCATTTGAACAAGTCGTCGCGCACAGCAAACAACGCAACGGCGACTCGGGGTTGGGCTTGGGTCTGACGATTGCCAAGGCGATCGTGGAATTGCATCATGGTTCGATTCGCGCGATCTCGTCGGGTATTGGCCAAGGTGCGACATTCATCGTGGAACTTCCTTTGGTCGCGGATGCGCAGCGGGAGCCAAAAATATTGCCGCCACGACCGCCTGCGAACAAGGCCGGAGACGATACGCGATCAATGCGAATTCTACTCGTGGAGGATCATTGCGACACCGGGCGGATTCTCACGCGTCTGCTGCGAAACGCCGGCTACGGTGTCGAATATTCTGAAACCGCGGCCGGGGCGTTGGAACGTGCGGACGACTCGAAATTCGATCTTGTTATTTCGGATCTTGGGTTGCCGGACGCGAGTGGACTTGAACTGATGCCGAAGCTGCGAGCGAAACAACCGTGGTTGCGCGGCATCTGCCTGAGTGGCTATGGCACGGAGGACGATTTGCGGGCCTGTCGCGATGCTGGTTTCGCGGAGCATCTTACGAAACCGGTGGATATCCAACGCTTGCATGCCGCGATCGCGCGGGTAGCAGCGGCGGTCGAAGCATAGCCAGCGCCGGCGACTGCATAGCTTCGAATGACAGCTTCATGCGTAGACTGAGAGCTCGGTCGCGCTAAGAACTGTGATACCCCGCTACTCGCGGCAGATAGGGTTCCATCCGCGGCGGGGCGATACCCCGGAATTTGCTTCGGCTTGGTCGCGTTGGTCCGGGGAGCGCATGCGTCTCGCGTGCCGGCTCGGGCGTCCCGCCCAAGCCATCCGAACCGCTCTCGGCGGGACGCCGAGAGCAGCAC
>DAITQE010000263.1:0-5754 GCA_036833235.1 Opitutus sp. | reverse complement strand
CCGACTCCGTTTATCATCACGACGTTTTATAGCGGGTCCGATAAACCCGATGAGTTCATCCCGTCGACGAGGGCACGCCGCGGTATCGCGATTTTCATTTTAGCAACATCACCGCCCGAGGCGCGAACGTCGCCGGCGCGATCACCGGCCTTCGAGAAATGCCGATTGAAAACATCACGTTTAACGGCGTGACGATCCAGGCCGCGTCCGGCTTCACCTGCACCAACGCCCAGGGAATCCGTTTCACCGATACAACCATCACGACCGCCCAAGGCCCCGCGCTGATCGTGAACAACAGCCACAACATCTCCTCGGCCGGCCTCAATCAATCTCCGTAGTTTCCCCTGAGAGCGCGGGCGTCTCGCCCGCATTTCCGAGCGCGCGCGGGACGCCCGCGCCCCCATTCGATCCTCTTCGCATCTTACCCACCGCCACCTCCTCCTTCGACTCGCCCCACGAATGTCCTCCGCCACCGCCACTCCTGTTTCACCTCCTCCCGCTCCAACCAAATCCGGCGGCAACTTTCGTTGGTCCATCTGCGGCCTGCTCTTCTTCTCCGTCGCGCTCAATTACATCGATCGAAACATCATCGGCATCCTCAAAGGGCCGCTCAGCCAGGAGCTCGGCTGGAGCGAAACCGACTACGCCCACATCGCGTCCGCGTTTCAATTTGCCTACGCGTTTGGCTACCTCTTCGGCGGCCGGCTGATGGATTGGATCGGCGTGAAACGCGGCCTGGCGATCGCCGTGCTGCTGTGGAGCGTTGCAGCCGCCGCTCACGGATTTTGCTCACTCCTGCCGCACAACGACACGGTCAGTATTTCACTCGCCTGGCTCTCCCTCGGCGCGTTCACCGTGCCGCTGACGGTCTTCGGTTTCATGTCGGCCCGCATCGCGCTAGGCCTGGCGGAAGGCGGAAATTTTCCCGGCGCCATCAAGACCGTGGCGGAATGGTTTCCCGTGAAGGAGCGCGCGCTCGCCACCGGTATCTTCAACGCGGGTACGAATGTCGGAGCCATCATTTGCCCCTTCGCCGTGCCGCGCATGTACGAGGCCTGGGGCTGGCCCGTGACGTTCTACATCACCGGCGGTCTCGGCATCGTCTGGCTGCTAATCTGGTGGTCGCTCTACGAAAATCCCGAGCAGCACCCGCGCCTTTCCGCCTCCGAGCGCGACTACATCCGCGGCGGCAAGCCTGTCGTCGAAGAAAAAAAAGGCTCCGTCCCGTGGCTGTCCTTGTTCGGCTATCGTGCCGTGTGGGCGTACATCGCCGCCGGGATTCTCGCGGGTCCCGTCTGGAACATCTACATGTTCTTTCTCCCGGATTTCCTGCAGAAAAATTTTAATTTGGATCTCGTGGCCGTCGGAGATTGGACGGCGGTTTTCTATATAATTGCGTCGGTGGGCGGAATCGCCGGCGGATGGCTTTCGGGGCAACTGCTCGGACGTGGCTGGACGCTGAACGCCGCGCGGAAAACCGCCCTGCTCTGCTGCGCGCTCGCCGTCGTCCCGATCTTCCTCGCGCCCAGCATGCCCAACGTCTTTCTCACCGTCCTCATCGTCGGCATCGCCGGTTCAGCGCATCAAGGGTGGTCGGCCAATCTCTTCAGCTTCGTTTCAGACACCATGCCGAGACAGGCGATCAGCTCGGTCGTCGGGCTGGGCGGATTCGTGGCCTATTTCACTGGTGGAGTCGTGACTGAAATCATCGGCAAGATCCTTCAGCGCACCGGCAGCTACGCGTCGATCTTCGCCGTCGCATCCCTGTTGTATCTGGCAGCGTTGCTCGTGATTCACCTCCTCGTGCCGCGTATCGGCCAGCGCATCACAACCGTTTCCCAGCCGTAAACGTCCATGGCTTTCGTGTCCGATATCGATTTCCGAGCAAATCACATGAATCGTCTGCTTACGTCTCTTGTCTTTGGTCTGGCTGCTCTTCTTCCCGCGGCGCTCCGCGCCGATACGTCCACCACCGACATCGAATATGGCCAGGCCACCGGCGAGCACTTGCTCCTCGATGCTCATGTGCCGGACGGCGCCGGACCGTTCCCTGTTGCAATCCTCGTTCACGGCGGCGGCTGGAGCAACGGCGATAAATCCGGCAGCGACAAACCGGGCGATGGCGCCGATATCACGCCGTGGTTCGAACCGCTTTCCGCCGCGAAATTCACGTGGTTTTCCATCAACTACCGGCTCGCGCCAAAGCACCGCTGGCCCGCTTGTCTCGAAGACGTTCAAACCGCCATCCGCTGGGTGAAAGCCCACGCCGCCGACTACAAAGGCGATCCAAACCGGATCGCGTTATTCGGTCATTCCGCCGGCGGCCATCTCGTCTGCCTCGCCGGCGTGCTCACCGACGACAGCACGCGCGTGCAAGCCGTCGTTGGTTTCGCGCCCGTCACCGATCTGGAAGCCGACACCACAACGCGTGGGGGCTTGAGCACGTCCCTCCAACATCTTTTCGAGCGTCCAAAAGCGCCGACGCCCGAAGCGGTCGCGCTCCTTCGCGCAGCATCGCCAATCAATCACGTGAGGCCAGGTCTGCCGCCGTTCCTCTTGCTGCACGGCGACGCCGACAAAACCGTGCCGTACCAACAATCGCTCAATTTCCAGGCGCGATTGCGAGCGAGCGGCGTCCGGTGCGACTTGATCACGATTCCCGGCGCCCCTCACGGCTTGTTGTCCTGGTCGAAATTCGCCCCCGATTATCCGCGTCAGATGATCGCCTGGCTGCGCGAAACACTCACCCGCAGCGAAGCCGCAACGAGCGCTGCCGGTAGGGCTCGACCTCCGGGCGGGCCGCCTCGCGCTCCCAACTCCTCCGCCGCCGAATAAATGATCCGCCGTCTGCTTCTCACTATGGCGCTCCTCGCTTCCTCCACCTCGCACGCTGCACTGCCTTCCATGCCTCCGGTTACCGCTCCATGGATCGCCGACCGCGGTGATGGCACTTATCGGAACCCGATCCTCCACGCCGACTACTCCGATCCCGATGCGATCCGGGTCGGCCATGATTACTGGATGGTCTCGTCGAGCTTTAGCCACGTTCCCGGTCTGCCCATTCTCCATTCCACAGATCTCGTGAACTGGAACCTCGTCGCGCACGCCCTGCCGCGTCTGATCCCCGCTGACGTGTTCGCCACGCCTCAGCACGGCAAAGGCGTCTGGGCGCCCGCCATCCGCCATCACGCAGGGAAATTCTGGATCTATTATCCAGACCCGGATTTCGGCCTCTACGTTCTCACCGCCGAAAATCCGCGTGGCCCGTGGAGCAGCCCCACGCTCGTCAAAGCCGGCAAAGGCCTCATCGATCCCTGCCCGCTCTGGGACGACGACGGCACACTCTATCTCGTCCATGGCTGGGCGAAGAGTCGCGCCGGTATTTCAAATGTCCTTACGCTGCTCCGGCTCAGTTCCGACGGCACGCGCGTCGAGGAGGATTTCGGCGTGATCGTCAATGGCGACAACCTTCCAAACTACCGCACGCTCGAGGGCCCAAAACTCTACAAACGCAACGGCTGGTACTACATCTTCGCACCCGCCGGTGGCGTCGCGACCGGCTGGCAATCCGTCTTCCGCGCGAAAAATATCCGCGGTCCATACGAGAACCGCATCGTTCTCGCACAAGGCAACACGCCGATTAACGGTCCGCATCAAGGCGCGCTCGTCGATACGCCATCGGGCCAGGAGTGGTTCCTGCATTTTCAGGACAAAGGCGCGTACGGCCGCATCGTCCACCTCCAGCCAGTCGTGTGGAAAAACGACTGGCCGGTGATCGGCACCGATCCCGACGGCGACGGTCAGGGCGAACCCGTACTCGTGCACCAAAAACCGGATACGTCATCTCTCCCGCAGGACGCCGCAAATCCCAAGCGCACTGGCCGGACGCAGGCACCACACTCTTCCCTTATCGCCGTACCGCCCACCACCGACAATTTCGACTCGCCGCAACTTGGTCTGCAATGGCAGTGGCAGGCAAACCCGAACCCAGCGTGGTTCTCCCTCGGCGCAGCACCCGGCGCACTCCGCTTGTTCGCGCAGCCCGAGCCCAAGCCCGGAAATCTGTACGACGCACCGTATCTGCTGCTGCAGAAGTTTCCCGCGCTCGAATTTACCGTCACGACGAAGTTGGACTTTCCCCCTGCCAGCGATGGCGACAGCGCTGGTCTCATCGTCTTCGGCTTCGACTACTGCTGGCTCGGGTTAAAACGTCTGAACGGTGCAACCTCACTCGTCCTCGCCACTCGCCACGATGCCCAAAAAGGCGAACCCCAGTCTGAACAGCTCATCGCGCCCGCCATCCCGCGCGGCCCAATCTGGCTCCAGATGAACGTGCGCGACGGCGGCCTGTGCCGTTTCGCGTGGAGCACCGACGGCCACAACTTCAACCCCGTCAACGCGCCCGAATTCAAAGCAACCGAAGCCCGCTGGGTCGGCGCCAAGGTCGGTCTTTTCACCGCCGGCGCCCCCAGCGGTTTTGCTGATTGGGAATTCTTCCGCGTCGAGCCTTTGCACCGATGAGGTGCGCTCTCGTGAGCATCTCAACCGTAACAACTTTCTCCTTCACCCACTGCCCCCGCCTTTTCTCATTTCATGAATCCTCCTGATTATCTCACTCAAATGTTCGGATTAACCGGCAAGGTCGCCGTCATCATCGGCGGCACTGGCGAGCTGTGCGGCGCGATGGCCGAGGGCCTCGCCAGCGCGGGCGCGGAGGTCGTGCTCGTCGGCCGAAACGCAGAAAAGGCTCGAGCCCGATTGGATAAAATTTTCGCCGCGCGCGGTAACGCTTGGTTCCACGCCGCCGAAGCCACGAGCAAAGCCGAGGTCCAAGCGCTGCTCGACGCCATCCTGAAAAAATCCGGCCGCGTCGATATCGTCGTCAACGGCGCCGGCATCAACTCCGCCACGCCGTTCTTCGACATCACCGAAGAGGAATTCGATCGCATCGTTCGCGTGAATCTCAAAGGCGTTTTTCTCGGCTGCCAGGTCTTCGGAAAATACCTCGTCGATCGCGGCGAGGGCGGCTCGATCATCAATCTCGGCTCGATGTCGGGCGTGGTCCCGTTATCGCGCGTGTTCACCTACTCGGCCACCAAGGGCGCCGTCCACAATCTCTCGCTCAACCTCGCGCGCGAATGGGCGCCGCACAACGTTCGCGTCAACGTCATTGTCCCAGGCTTCTTCCCCGCCGAACAGAACCGCAAGGTGCTCACGCCCGATCGTGTCGCCTCGATCATGGGCCACACGCCGATGAAACGCTTCGGCGAAGCCCGTGAACTCATCGGCGCGACGTTGCTCCTCGCCAGCGACGCCGCCGGTTCCTTCATCACCGGCGAAGAACTGATCGTCGACGGCGGCTACCACGCCATGACGATTTAAATCCAATCCTTTTCGCCCACGGAACACACAGAACACACCGAATAAAACCTCTCCGGTTCTTCCGTGTCGTCCGTGTGTTCCGTGGGCCAATATCCGCGCCAGCCGATTTCTCCAATTTTCCAACGTGCGTGATCCGGTGATCACCGTCCGTGTTAATCCGTGTAATCCGTGGTCTCCGAAGTCCGAAATCCTTTCTCCCTCTCATGAAGCCCATCAATCAATTCCTCCTCTCCAACAATCTGCGCATCGCACAGAACCCGTGCGTCAGCCCTGATTTCTGCCTCGATTGGGGTGCGCTCAGTGGAAAAATCGTGGCCAGTGCGCCGATCAAGCTCTGGCCCAAGAGCCGCTTCGAAACCGCCGTCGGCGCGT
>DAITQE010000262.1:0-5758 GCA_036833235.1 Opitutus sp. | reverse complement strand
GGGTCGCCGTCCCACTCGAGCCGCAGGCGCTCCGGCTCCAGGCGGGCGATCGGCTGATCCTTGCGTGCCGGCCAAAGGGCATCGTCCACACGCGCGGCATCGCCGGCGTCGACTTAGTCTCCGAGCTTCAACTCGGTCTCGAACAGATCGCCGCGCACGAAGGGTCACTCGTCGAAGGCGTGGTTACCCCGATCTCCGATCTTGTTGGCGACACCCTCAAGGAAATCAATTTTCGGCAACGCTTTCGGATGGTCGTACTCGCCATTCACCGCCACGGCCGGAATCTGCGTGACAAAATTGACGCCACGCCGATCGAATCGGGCGACGTGTTGCTGATGATGGGCACCGATCAAGCGATCCAGGCGCTGCGCGCGGGCGATGACATCATCCTATTCGACCAGCCACCACTACCGGCGCGGGCGCGAAACAAGAAACTGCCGATCGCCCTGGGCGTCGCCGTCGCAATCATCACGTGTGCGTCACTGAACTGGGTGCCGATCGAACTCGCGGCGCTCGCGGGCGGTGTCGTGCTTTGTCTCACCGGCTGTATCAAACCGAAGGATGCTTACGATTCGATTGAATGGAATTTACTGTTCCTCATTTTCGGCATGCTCGCGATGGGAATGGCGATGGAGCACACGGGCGCCGCCGCGCTCGTCGCGCAAAAAACGGTTGCGGCGGTGAACTATCTCGTGCCGGTCGAACACAAAGCCATGGCCATGCTGGCCTGCGTTTACCTGATCACCGCGCTCTTCACGGAAGTCCTGTCGAATAACGCCATCGCGGCGCTGATGGCGCCCATCGCAATCGGCGTCGCCGCGGAACTCGGAGCAAACCCGCGTCCGTTTGTGATCGCCGTGATGTTCGCCGCCTCCGCGGCTTTCTCCACGCCAATCGGTTATCAGACGAATACGTACGTGTATGGGATTGGCGGCTACAAGTTCGGCGATTTCCTCAAGATCGGCATTCCGCTCAATATCCTTTGTTTCACCGTCGCCATGCTCGTGATCCCCAAAGTCTGGCCGTTTTAGTCGGATCCCGACAGTGCTCGGACGAGTGACACTAGAGATCTTGCGCGTAAGAGATGAAGCCAGGATAGACGGCGATAATCGCTTCCACCGCAGCAACCGTCGCCGAGACCTGCAGGTCGAAAGCCGCATGGGCCGGCGTCTCAAAAATCAAGTCAAACGGCTGCGGATGCTGATCCGGCGGCGCAGACAAAACACACTGGAAACACTCGTGAATTAATCCTTCCCGGGCGGCAAAACCGTCAATCGTGGCACGTCCATCAAGTGGCAGAAACCGACTCGCGGCAGCCAGCGCAGGCTTGAGCAGCGACTCGTTCAACGTTCGCCCGTGCGCGTATCCGTAAATGCCTTCGCATGTGTCGTCAGCGTGCAGCGTGATGATGCCGGCAAACTGCTGCGCGCGCAGTTCCGCCTCGATCAGCCGAATCTCCGGCGCCGCTGACTCTCGCCAGAATTCGCGATTCAAATCTTTGCCCACGTAGTTCACCCTCGTCGCACGCTCATAGCCGGTCGGATTTAGCACCGGATAGATCATCAGTTCGTAACCCATCGCGAGCGCCGGATTGCGGGCAAGTGCTGCCCCAAACTGCACTAGCGCAGTACAGCCGGCCGGCTCGTCTCCATGAAGCCCCGCAAAAAGCCCGAGGCGGATCGGATCGTGCGCCGCATCCGGTCCGATAAACGTGAGCCGTGGAATATCGTACTCGCGCCCGCCGTGATTAAACGAACCCACGGTGCCAAGCGTGACGGCGGAAACCTCCCCATTGGATTCGCGCGACAAAATTGCAGTGCGAATTGGATCGAGTAAAACCCGAGCGCTGCGGCAGTCATCTTGCGAAGCGGCGTTCATGGCGGGATGCGAATTCTTGGAAAATCAAAGAAGCGCTCAGGAGGAGTCGCGCGTCGGGCGATTGTTTTCCCGCAGGTTCGCTCGGGAGGCGAGCCACTGACTAGACCGCCAGGCGCAGGCCGTCGTAGGCTAGTTTGATGCGGGGCGGAAGTTCGGCGTCGACCGTCGCGTGATCGGTGATGTGAGTCAAATGAGTAAGCCAAGTCTGGGGCGCAGCGAGCTGCTGGGCGACTTCAATTGCCTCCGGAATGCTCATATGCGTCGGGTGAGGCAGTGGCCTCAGACCGTCGAGCACGAGCGCATCCGCCCCGTGTGCCAACTCCATTGCCTCCTGCGTCAGGCGTTTGTTGTCCGTGTAGTACACGAACTTTTTCCCGCTGCTTTTCTCAGTAAAGATCAGCCCAAGCGTGTTCATCCCTCCGTGGGGCAAAAGTGTGCTCTGAATCGTGCCTTGCGGCAGCTCCAGAACCGTCGGCATCTGAATCAGCTTGAATGCCGCATAACCCTTGGAGATCGCTCGCTCGGCAATCGCGTACGGGAAGATCGAGAGCACCCGACTCATTCCTTCTTCCGTCGAGTACATGGGCAGGGCTTCCCCTCCCCGCAGGTCGCAAAACCTCCGCAGATCATCCATTCCCGTGATGTGATCCGCGTGCCCGTGCGTCAGAATGAAAATATCGAGTTGGCAAATTTTTTCCCGCACACACTGCAGACGAAATTCCGGAGCGGCGTCCACCTGCACATGCAAGCCGTCCATCACAACGTGAATGGAGGTGCGCGACCGTTGATTGCGCGGATCGGTCGAGGTACAGACCGCACAATCACAAGCGATCATTGGAACGCCTTGCGAAGTCCCCGTGCCGAGAAAGATTACTTCCATTCTGCCAACGAAAACAAATCAGCGGCCGACCGCCAGTCGCATTAACGCACGCCGTCCATCACGGGTCGCGCACTGTGGGCGGCATGCTGAAACCACGCTCACAATGTCGGCTTGCCGAATGCTCATCCCTCGTGATTGCGCATTCGCCGCGCAACGGTTCCTTCCCCCCGGATGAGCGAGGTATCCGCACCGCGATCGTTGCGCGGCGAGCGCGCAACCTACAACCCAGAGGTGGCCGCTTTCAGCGATTCACCGGCGCGACTCCGGCGCCGATCAGTGCGGTGATCAACGCTCGATTCTGCGGCTGCGCGAAAAACGCCAAGGCTGCCTCCGCCGCTCCCGCCGACACTCCGCCGATGGAGCAACGATCTTCCGCGAAATAATCCACGCGCTCCGCGGCTGCGAATTCGGTCAGGCCTCCGAAACGGCGCGCCAATGCTTTCGCAGAACCTTCCCCGATTCCCTGAATTCCAAGGCCATTCACAAAGCGCCACAACTCAGCCCGCTTGCTTCGCCCAATCGACGCCAGCACTCGCGCGGCACCGCGACCGCCCGACTTTGTGAAATCTTCGGCGTCAAGACGGTAAACGTCAGCGATACTCGTGATCGCACCCGCATCGACCAGCGCATCGATGGTCGATGTTCCAAGTCCTTCGATGCCGACGCCACTCCTGCTGGCGAAATGGGCGACGCGTCGACGAAGTTGCGCGGGACATGCGGAATTCGGACAGCGGATTGCCACTTCTCCACTGATTTGAACAACGGTCGTGGCACATGATGGACACGTGGTCGGAACACGGTACGGCGAACTGTTCGCCGAGCGGCGCGATAGATCAACGCGTGCTATCGATGGGATGATTTCACCGGATTTTTCCACCACAACAAAGTCGCCCACGCGAATGTCGCGCCGAATGATTTCTGCGAAATTGTGAAGCGTCGCTCGCGCGATCGTGCTGCCGCCAAGCGTTATCGGACCCAGCTCTGCAACCGGAGTGAGCACACCGGTTCGTCCAACTTGCACCGTGATTGCTGTGATCCGAGTACTCACTTGCGCGGGCGCGAATTTGAATGCGATTGCCCAGTTCGGCGCATCCATGGCCGCCCCGATTTCCCGCTGCCACGTCACATCGTCGAGCTTCACCACGGCTCCGTCCGTCGGATACGAGTAACCACTGCGCTCACGCCCAATCTTTTCGACCGCAGTCCAAATCTCATCACCGTTCCGCGCGATCTGATAGTTCCCCACCCATGGCAGTCCCCATTTGCGGATCAGCGCATGTAACGCCTGTTGTGTTTTCGGTCGTGCTGACGCGGGTTCACAGGCCCCAATACCGTAGAAGACAATCTCAAGCTTACGCTGCGCAACCTGGGCCGGATCGTGCTGCTTGAGTGTGCCAGCGGCTAAATTGCGCGGATTCGCAAACGTCGCGTCCCCCGCTTTCTCCTGCTCGGCATTGATGCGCGCAAACTCCGCAAACCCGATAAAAATTTCTCCGCGCAACTCGATGCGTTCGGGGAGCGATTCCGAATCCGGCGCATCGCCGCTGACGGTTCCGCGCAATGTGCGCGGCCGCGTAAGGATGGTACGAACGTTTGCAGTTACATCGTCGCCTTGATCGCCATTGCCGCGCGTCACCGCGCGTACAAGTTCACCTCGTTCAAACGTGACGCTGATCGCTAAACCATCGAATTTAGGTTCAATCACAAACAGCGCGTCCCGATGCCCAAGTCTCTGAACCATTCGCTCGTGAAAAGCACGGAGCTCCGCTTCCGTATAGCTCTTGTGCAGACTCAGCATCCGCTCGCGATGCTGAACCACGGGGAAACCGCCTGCGCGATCGTCACCAATCGCGTCGGACGCCAACCCGGTTAGCGCAAGTTCGGGAAACGCGCGTTCCAAGCCAGTGAGTTCACGCTTGAGCCGGTCGTATGCGGCGTCGGTGATGACTGGCGCGGCTTTCTTAAAATAAAGGTCGTCCGCCTCGGCAATTTCAGCACGAAGTTCGACAACGCGATCCCGTGCTTGGCTTATCGATACGGGCGGAGCGGCGGTCCCGGATCGGGCGAACGAGAGACAAAAAAATCCAAGACTGAACAGCGCGAATAGGCACGGCCGGACAGATTTCCAACATGAGGTAATCGACATTTTATTTTGGGTAAGAACGCGGCGAAAAAATGACCGCTGGTCCGCACACCGGTGAGGCCGGGAGCGCGGCGCGAGGACTCATTTCGCATAAATCCATGTAGTCGCGCCGCGCACCGCTTCCGGGCGCAACTGGATTGGCTCAAGCGCGCCTTTTTGCCGCTGTAAAGTAACTCCCTCGCTCGCAGAGCCGACCTCCGGGCGCTCGTAACGACGAGTGAGCAGAGGCGAGTGTGGCCCGTAAGCGAGTGGATGCCGAAGAATTCATTTGAATTCCATCTCCGGTCCATTCGCGTTCATTTGCGTCCATTCGCGGTTAAAAATTCCGGGCTCGAGCCTCCACTCGCTCACGCTCGCAGCTACGGTGCGGCCTGTTCTGCTAGCCAGCACGAATGGAACGCGCCCTAGCCCCCCCAAAAAAAAAGGCGCTCCGTTTCCGGAGCGCCTTGAAATCTTTTGATGAATCGACCGCTGGATTTTAGTAATCCATGCCGCCCATACCGCCACCGCCGCCGCCGGCAGGAGCGTGCGATTCCTTCTTCTCCGGAATCTCGGTGATCATGCACTCGGTCGTCAGCAGCAAGCCGGCGATCGAAGCTGCGTTCTGCAGCGCGGTGCGGGTCACTTTGGTCGGGTCAACGACGCCGGCCTTCACGAGGTCCTCGTACTTGTCGGTCGCGACGTTGTAACCGAAGTTACCCTTGCCACCGAGAATCTCGCCAACAACCACCGCGCCCTCGACGCCTGCATTCGAGCAGAGCATGCGGACGGGGTGCTCGATCGCGCGACGCACGATTTGGGAACCGATCTTCTCGTCGCCTTCGAGCTGGAGGGCGTCGATGACCTTCGAACAACGG
>DAITQE010000261.1:0-5764 GCA_036833235.1 Opitutus sp. | reverse complement strand
CGTAGCGCGGCAAGCGCGCTACCTACACCAAGCCCAAGCGCGGTGTTTTCACACAGTCTGAAACCCCGGCGCTTATCGACCGGAGACCGTCACCGGCACGGTCACTTCGCCGGCACCGTAGCCTTTGAGAAACAGACTGCCGTTTCCGGGATGCCCACCTTCAACGGTGACGGAGACTGAGTTCTGTCCTTCAGGCACGAGCACTTCAGGCATGATGACGCTGTCTGGAATATCGGTGGTAAGATCGAGCAACAGGCCACCGGGAGGCGCGGCGTTAGGCAGGGTGAACGTGATCGTCTGACGCTCACCGGTGCGGAGCGAAAGCGAACTCGGGGTGACGGTCAGGTTGGTCGTATCAATGCGGAACGTGCCGACGGGCGAGTTGCCAGCGGCGCTGCCGAGCGTGACTTTGTAATTGCGACCGCCGGGGAGCGCCGGGACGAAGAAGCTGAGCGCGTTCGGCGACTCGAAAACGGTGCGCGCCGGGCTCCCGTCGAAATAAAGCACGTCTTGCGGTGTAAAACCACGACCGAGCACGCTGACCCGAGCGCCAACGGGACCGCGGTTGACCTCGAGCGAGAGGACGTAGCGGTGAACGACCTGAGCCTGGTAAACGTCCGTGTAAGTCTCAGCCCGGGTTTGGGTGCCGTTGGCTTCGACCAGGTACTTCACGAGGAAATAATAGCGGAGCTCTTCGCGGCCGGCCGGGAGTTGGTAGTCAAACTCGTACAGATTCTCGCCGAGAGCGCTCTTTGTCATCTCGTAATTCTGACCGTCGATTACGATGTTCGCCTTCAGACTGCCCTTGACGTACGTGTTGGATTTCGGCGTGACGCGTAGGGTGATCGTGTAGATTTGCGACGGATTTTCCGGCAGCGATGCGGGTGTCAGATTGGTGAGGACGATCCCCTGGCAACCAGCGAGGAAGGCGAGGCTCAGCGCAAAGCCGAGCGAGAGAATGAATTTTCTCGCGGGAAAAATAGGGTTCGTATGCATTGGGCTTTTGAGCGTGAAAAATCAGGCGGATGAAGGGGCGTTACTAATGAGTCACTCAGCAACAGAGCAAGCCAAAGCTGCACCGGTAACTCCGCTGGGGATCTATGTGCACGTGCCGTTCTGCGCTTCGACCTGCGACTTTTGCGCGTTCTATCAAACGAAGCCGACCGCCGAAGGTGTGAAAAGGTTCCTTCACGGCATCGCAACCGAAGCAGAGTTAGTGTCATGCGCGCAGCCCGCCGACACTGTTTTTTGGGGCGGCGGCACACCCGGACTGCTCGCGCCGCGCGACCTCGCGACGCTCGCCGAAACGGTGCGGACAGCGGTCCAGTGGCGCGCCGGAACTCCCGCGGAGTGGACGGTCGAAATGGCGCCGGCGTCGGTCACAGCGGAACGACTGGCCGCGCTGCGCGATGCGGGCGTTACGCGAATTTCGATGGGCGTACAGAGCTTCCAGCCGGCGTTGTTGGAGGGACTCGGCCGTCAGCACACCCGTGAGCAGGTGTATCGGGCGTATGAGCGAGTCCGCGCGGCTGATTTTCCCAGCGTGAATGTCGATTTGATGTTTGCGCTACCGGGACAGACCGAAGCCGAGTGGACGAGCGACGTCGCCGAAGCGGTAGCACTCGCCCCAGATCACATTTCGACCTACTGCCTGACGTTTGAAGAAGACACCGCGCTTTGGGTGAAACTTTCGCAAGGCCGGGTTAAGCTCGATCCCGAGCACGAAGCGCGACTTTACGAGGTGACGTGGGCGCAACTCGCGGCGGCGGGCTACGGCCAGTACGAAGTTTCCAACTTCGCGCGGCCCGGCCATGCCTGTCTTCATAATCTCAACACGTGGCGGATGCATGAGTGGATTGGTCTCGGTCCGTCAGCGGCGTCCCAGTTCGCCGGGTGGCGTGGCGCGAATATTTCCGATCTCGATCAGTGGCAGACCAACCTAGATCGCGGGCAGCGCGCGACGGAAGACCGCGTGCGGTTGGCGCCAGCGTTGCTGGCGGAGGATGCGTTGATCTTTGGTCTGCGCATGAATGCTGGGGTGGATGTTGGCGTCTGGCAGGCGCGGTGTCCTGACGCGCCGTGGATTAACGTGGGCGCGCTGCTTGATCGGCTCGTGGCCGACGGCCTCGCGCTGCGGGAAGGCGCGAACGTTCGGCTCACGGACCACGGGCGCATGCTGGCGGATTCCGTCGGCGCCGAAGTGATGGAAGCATTCGACGTGGGGCACGTGCTCGCATGAAGATGACTGTATTGCCTGTGGAAATGCGAAAAGTGAAAACGTTCGCAGCTGTAGTAGCACGGGTCTCCCGACCCGTACTCCGGAAATCACGGGTCGGGAGACCCGTGCCACTTTGCATGCGGTTCGGCTGCGCTGTGCTGCTGTTTGCGTTGTCGATCGTGCTCGCGCGTGCCGAACATCCGCTGGTGCTCCAATCCGATTTTGGTACCAAGGACGGTGCGGTGGCGGAAATGAAAGGCGTGGCGATTAGTGTCAGCCCGAAACTCGCGATCTTCGATCTTAGCCACGAAAATACACCGTTCAATGTGTGGGAGGCGGCGTATCGATTAAAGCAGACGGCTGCGTTCTGGCCGGCCGGAACGGTGTTTGTATCGGTCATTGATCCAGGCGTGGGCACGTCTCGAAAATCCGTCGTGCTCAAAACCAAGAGCGGTCATTTTTTTGTAAGCCCGGACAACGGTACGCTCACGCTCGTGGCCGAGGAACTGGGGATCGCGGCGGTCCGCGAAATCGATGAGACGAAGCACCGTCGCCGCGGCTCCGAAAAATCGTACACGTTTCACGGCCGGGATGTTTATGCGTACACGGGAGCTCAACTCGCGGCGGGTGTGACTCGTTTCGACGACATCGGTCCGCTGCTCGAACCCCGGGTCGTCAAGCTCGCGTATGAAAAAGCACGGCTCGAAAACGGCGTGCTGGTGGGCACGATCCCGTATCTGGATTTTCAATTCGGCAACATTTGGACGAATCTCGACGAGACACTCCTCGCGCGCCTGAACCTCAAGTTTGGCGATACGGCGCGCGTGACGATTTTGCATGCGGGGAAAGTGGTTTATGAAGGAACCATGCCATACGTGCGGACGTTTGGCGATGTGCCCGAAGGCGCGCCCCTGCTTTATCTCAACAGTCTGATGAACGTCTCGTTCGCGCTGAACCAGGGAGACTTCGTGAAGCGACATGGGATCGCCTGCGGAGCCACGTGGAGCGTAAGAGTGGAGAAGCCACCAAGGTGATAAAGTTCATGGCTTCGCTCGGTCTGCTGTTGTTGGCGACGGCGTGCCACACCGCAGGATCGCGCAATGTTACGCCGACGATTGCGCGCTTTTTCCTGGAAGCGGCCGACGGCCGCGGCGTCCTCATGACTTTGCCGCGAAGCGGAGTGCAGGTCGCGGTTGGCGCCAAGCCGGTTTTCACCGAGTTCGACATTGTCGATGTCGACGTCGTGGACGTTGAGCTGGGCAAATGCCTCGAGTTCAAATTCACCACCGCAGCCGGCCGGGATTTGTATCGGCTGACTGGTGTCAGTCAGGGGCGCAGGCTCGTGTTATCGCTCGACGGCAAGCCGATCGGAGCGAGGCGAATCGATCGCCCGTTCAACGACGCGACGGTGCTAATTTTTGTGGAAACATCGGACGAAGCACTGCCCGGAATGGCGGAAAACTTGCGTCAGACGGCGCTGGCTCTACAGCAGGCGGCCGCAAAATGATGAAGAGACTCCTGCGACTTACGATTCTGGTTTTAACGGTGGCGGCATGCGCGCGTGGTGCTGGGCGAATCCAGATCGTGTGGCCAACGCCCAATCCGGCTTGGGCCGAGGGAAAACCGGCGCGAGAGATTCTGCAGCAAGCAGGTTCGGGCGATCCTGCTTCGGGCGGCTTTGGGGGCGTGCGAAGCGGCGGACGTCAATTTCACGAAGGTCTCGATATCAAGCCCGTCGGTCGCGATCGCCATGGCGAACCCACGGACGCGGTATTTGCCGCGATGGCGGGGGTGGTCCGACACGTCAGCACAAGCCCCGGCGATAGTAACTATGGACGATACATTGTCCTAGAGCATCCCGACGCGTCTCCTGGCGTTTACACGTTGTACGCCCATCTTGCGCGCATTGCTCCAGAGGTGAAGACGGGCGCTCACGTTGCGCTGGGCCAAACGATCGCGACGATGGGGCACAGCTCGGGTGGGTACTCGATTCCGCGTGATCGCGCGCATCTTCATTTCGAAATCGGCGTGATGATGACGCGCGATTTTCAATCCTGGTACGATTCGCGCAAATTCGGCAGCCGCAACGACCACAACATTTGGAACGGTATGAACCTGATGGGAATCGATCCGTTTGATTTCCTGAACAAATGGCGCGCGAGGAAAGTGAATACCTTCGCCGAATATTTCGCGCAAATGGAGCCAGCAGTGCGGTTGCGGATCGCGAGTTCACGCACGCCGGATTTCGTGACGCGTTATCCCGCGCTGGTCACAAAACCGCTGCCGATGATGACGGCGGGATGGGAGATCGAATTCAACTGGACGGGCATACCGTTCAAATGGACGCCATTAACCTCAGCCGAACTTGGCGGCATGAGACTCAACCAGCCGATGATTCTCGAGGCGAATTTCGCCATCGAGCGCAGAGAGCGAAGCAAAACGCTCGCGATCAAGCGGCGCGGAAAATGGGTCCCGATGGGTGACCTCGAGACGGTGCTGCAGTTGTTGTTTGGACTGCGGTGAGAAGTTAAAGCTGAGAGCTGAGAGTCCAGAGCTGAGGGCTGAGCATGCCGAGGTAGGTGGCGTGCTTGCCGCGCCACGTTCGTTCGCCTGGCGGCGAGTTGCGCGGCAAACGCGCCACCTACACCGACCTGCCAAACGTTGTGATTTTTGGCGCAAAGGCGGACTCACCGACTCTCAGCCCTAGACTCTCAGCCTCTCAGCTAAATTCCCACCGCTCAGCTCTGCGGCTTCAGTTGATCGAGCAGAGCCACAAATGCAGGATGATCCTTCAGGCCTTCGAGATCCGGGTCCTGCTGCATCCAGTCGAAATCGCGGTAGCCGAGTTCAACGGCTTGCCGCAGCGCGCGGAGCGCTTCCGCTTTTCGTTTCACGAGTGCGAGGCTGCAAGCCAGATTGTAGTGGGCCGTCGCGTTCGCGGGCAGCAGTCGAACGAGCTTACGATCCATGCGCAGTCCGTCGGTAATGCGGCCATGCTTCGTGTAGAGGCCGCCGAGAATTTCGATGACCTCGGTGTACGCCGGATCCCGCTTCAGAACCGATTCAAAAAATCCGATCTCGAATTCGTGGTCGTGCGGACGCGTCATGGTCGATCAGGAACGCCGGGGGCATGCTCCCGTGAGCCTCAACGTGTCGCATCGTGCGCTGACCTGCAACCGTTGCGAGACAGGAGACAGGCCAAGTTTGGACGAAACCGTATTGCCGTACCATCCCATGAACGGCGCGCTGATTTCGAAAATCTTGTCGCAATCCAGGCAGACCACCTGAGCCACCTGGGTGCTGCTGCCTTCCTCGTTTGGGTGGTAAAATTTTTCGCCCGTGCCGATGTCGACTTCGCGCAGCAGCGCGCTTTCCACCATGATGGGAAGCGTGCGATACACCGTGGCGCGCGAAACGGAGTCGTCGATGGCGCGCGCGTAATCGAGCAATTGCTCCGCCGTGAAATGTTCCGTCTGCGCGAGAGCGGCGTCGAAAATCGCGAAGCGCTGGTTGGTTACACGAAGCCCTTTTTGAATGAGAAATTTC
>DAITQE010000260.1:4518-5770 GCA_036833235.1 Opitutus sp. | reverse complement strand
GCGCTCGCCACCGGCATCGATGCGGCCTGTGGACGGTTCATCATCATGGGCGATTCGGATGACAGTTACGATTTTTCGGCGTTGATGCCGTTCGTCGAGAAGTTGCGGGACGGCTACGACTTGGTCATGGGTAACCGCTTCAAAGGCGGAATCGCGCGCGGTGCGATGCCGCTTTCGCACCGGTATTTTGGTAATCCGCTGCTCAGCGCAATTGGGCGCCGGTTTTTTAACACGGATGTTTCGGGTGACTTCTATTGTGGGTTGCGAGGGTTTCGAAAAGAACCGGTGCAACGTCTCAAGCTGCAGAGTCCCGGCATGGAGTTCGCGTTGGAGATGTTGATCAAAGCGGGGATGAACGGCCTTCGCATTACAGAAGTGCCGACCACGCTTTCGCAGGATGGCCGTGATCGGCCTCCGCATTTGCGAAGTTATCGCGATGGTTGGCGCAGCTTGCGGCTATACCTGATGATGAGCCCACGCTGGTTCTTCGCGATTCCAGGATCGGTTCTCCTGGCGATGGGCGCGGTTGCGTCGGTGGCGCTTTCATTTGGTCCCGTGAGGATCGGCGCGGTGACCTTTGACTACCATACGATGCTGTACGCTGCCGCTGCGATGGTGCTTGGCTATCAAGCGCTGTTGCTGGCGGTTTTTGCGAAATTGATGGCGGTCGAGACAGGGCTGCACCCGCCGGTGACCAAGCTTTGGTTTCTGGAAGAGAGAACGATGTTTGAGCGGCTCTTTATCGGTGGGACGGTGCTTGGACTTGCGGGGATTGGGCTGGGTGTGATCGCAATGCGCCAGTGGTCGCTGGTCGGATTTGGCAATCTTGGCGCGAGCGATTCGCTGCGGCCGGTGATCTGGTCAATCACGTTGCTCATCTTGGGCGGGCAAACCGCCCTGGCCGGATGTTTTCTCGGAATCATAAATATGCTGGCGGATCGGCGACTGGTCCGCGCGCGCCAAGTGGCTGCAATCGTCGAACGAGCACCGGAATTTTCCGGGCAGCACGCGCCCGGGGCAAACCCGAGTTGAGTTAAGTTTTTTGCGCATCCCGTGCGGCATCTCCGACGTCAACAAGCCGGTTGTTCGGATGCAACTGAGCTGACGGGAGAACCCAACGAGAACCGCACGCCACCACCACGCTGCCATGCCACATGAGTAATTCTGTGACGAACGCGACAAACGCGCCGGTGGGCGTTGGGGACGGTTTTCTGGTATGGTTTCGCAAGTGTAGGCTGCCAGCTCGCTGGCG
>DAITQE010000260.1:0-4508 GCA_036833235.1 Opitutus sp. | reverse complement strand
CTGGCGCGGTTTCAGCGCGAGCAAGCTCGCGGCCTACAGGAACCGTGAGTTGCATCAGCAAACCGGAAAGCCGGTGGGCGTTGGGAGTGATCTTCAGAAAGCGCCGGAGCATCATGACACGTCGGTGACTCGAAGGAGAAAATGCGTCGCCGTATTTATCGTTCTCGCGGTCGCGGCGTTGAGTTGGTCGTTCCGTTGGGGAGGGCCAATTGATCTACGCTATGATGCCGGAGTTTATTATGCGCTGGGAACTTCCGTCGCGGAGGGCGACGGCTACCGGATTTTATCAGAGCCCGGCGCGCCGGAAGGAATGCAGTATCCTCCAGGCTTGCCCGCGCTGGTGGCGGTGCACCAGTGGGCATTGGGCACGAGCGACCCGGCGATCGTGGGCGTTTGGCTCAAGCACACGTACGCGCTGATGTTTGCCGCTTTCGCGCTGGCGACGTTGGCGCTGGCCACCAAATACCTCGGCCTCAGGTGGGGCACGCTAGCCGCAGTGCTATGCCTGGTCCAACTTAACACGTACTATTTATCAAACCTCCTGTTTAGTGAGTTACCATACGCACTGGTGAGCGTGTGCCTCGCGCTGGTGCTGACGAGCGAACGACTGCGCGATCATCGTACAACGCGCGAAATCGTCGGTTTTCTGCTGGTGGCGATCGGCTTTGCTCTACGCACGGCTGGCCTGGCTCTGCTGATTGCGTGGATCTTCGAAGCGTTACTCAAAAAACAATGGCGCATCGCGATTGTGCGAGTGGTGCTGGCGTCGTTGCCTTTCGCGGCGTGGCAGGTGCATGTCGCCAACGTTCAACAAAGTGCCGAGTATCGGCAGCCGGCGTACGCCTACCAGCGAGCGCCGTACCAGTTCTACAATGTAAGTTATGCGGAGAATCTGAAGCTGATCGACCCGTTTCAGCCTGAACTGGGGCAGGCGACGTGGCGCACAATGGTCGCACGAGTAAAAGCCAATCTTGCGGTCCTGCCACTCGCGGTGGGGGAAGCCGCCAGCGAGTCTCGGGGGCTTTGGGGTGGCGCCGTGAAAACCGTATTTTATCCCGGCAGGAAAAGTGTGCTCTGGATCGAAAGTGCGGTGTGCGTTCCGATCGCTTTGATCGCTGTCCTGACGCTGGCAGGATTCATTGTCCTGCTCCGACGGCGCGCATGGTTTCCGACCGTTTTCATGGTTGGGTCTGTCGGACTGGTTTGCTCGACTCCATGGCCACAACAATTCCTCCGCTATCTCGCGCCCTTGGGGCCGTTCCTCTCGATTACATTGGTTGTAGGCCTAGTTGCCGCCGTCCGTGGCGTCCGCCGCTTCGGAAGAGTCGGCCGGATCGCCATGTCATCGGGATTGGCAATGCTATTAGGTGGTGTCCTCGCGGTCCACGCGTACGCGTTTGCGAACAGTGCTCAATCGGTGTTTCGTGTTCGCCCTCCGCAATCGGTCGGGGCCAATTCGACGTGGGCTGCGCGGCGCTGGTTCTATTACGATCGCGCGTGGGCGGATTGGGAAAAGGCGGTGGATTGGATCGGAGAGAACGCGCCGGAAAATGCAATCGTCGCAACGACTTCACCGCATTTCTGTTATCTGAAAACGGGGCGGCATGCGGTTTTTCCGCCAATGGAAGCAGACCCCGTGAAAGCGGAGCGGCTGTTGAATGATGTACCCGTGACCTATGTCATCGTCGACGAGTTGACGTTTTTGGACATCTCTCGCCGGTATGCTGTTCCAGCACTGGCGCTCGCGCCAGGAAGGTGGGAAGTGGTTCAACGCTTCAACAAAACAGCGGTGTTCAAAAGGATTCCACTTCATCGCTGATCGTTTTGCTCCGCTGCATACCTCGGGCAATCGCCGGCTGATTTGCGATCCCTACGAACGAAACCAATCAGCGACGGTCTCAGGCGGACTTAAACTATGACGAGCCGAGGTTCAGCTGTGCATGTCCGTTCTGAGCGGGTAAAACCCGATTGGGAATCGGGGGAAAGCCTGCGGGAGCTGGCGCGGCGCAGTCCGCTGATGGAGACGCTTGCGGTGCGGGAGCGGTACCGGGACGAGTATTGGTTGACGCGCGATCCCATTGTCGCCGATCGACTGTATTGGCGCGCTCAAACGTTCCGACACACGGTCCATCTACTACCCGGACAAACCATTTTGGAAATCGGCTGTGGCGCAGGGCTTTTCACTGAACGGCTTTTAAAAATAACTCGCGGCGAAAACCCGATCACGTCGATCACCTTTCAGGATACGCCGACATTCGACCGCGTTAAGCATCCTTCAGTTGAACTCATTCAGCTCTCCGAGATGCCCGGTTTTTTGGCCGGACGGACGTTCGATTGCGTTATCGCCATGGACCTCCTGGACGCGAAAGACGCACCGGACTTTCTGCAGATTGTGCACGAGCTGTTGGCGCCGGGCGGTGAAGTGGTGTTTTACGAAAGCAACCCGTGGAATCCAGTTCACCAAATCCGGCGCGTCATCGCTCGGATGGCTGGCCGTACGGATCCGCGGCGTTTGTTGGGTCGCGAGCGTCTGTACGAGCAGTTGTCCGAAATCGGTTTCATCCGGGTTTACGCGGTTTATAATGACTTCGTTTTCGCGCCGTTGACGCGTGGGCTGATCTGGTGGCTGCGCAATCTTTCGATCTTGCTCGAGAACGCGCCGTTCGTTTCGCGAATGGCCGGATCGATTCTCCTGCACGCCCAGCGACCTCCGCGAAACAAGCGTGAAATCGCGGTGTCGTTTTGCCCGCCTCCCATGCTACGTCGGGCGGTGTCGATCGTTATTCCCTGTCGCAACGAAGAGGCGAACGTTGCAGTGCTGATTCCACGGCTGCTCGCGCTGTACGGAGAATACATTCACGAACTGATTCCAGTGGACGACGGCAGCACGGACGCAACGCGGGAAGTGATCGCTTCGCTGGCGGCGCAAGAGCCTCGGGTGAAACCGTTATATCGCGTGCCGCCCAACGGCGTCGGTCGCGCGCTGGCGGACGGCCTCAATGCTGCGACGGGCAGGTACGTTTTGATGATGGACTGTGATTTTGAGCAATTGCTGCCGGAGCTGCGCGACATTTTCGAAGCGGCTCCCAACGGCTATGACGTGGTTATTGGCAGCCGATTCTCCAGGCATAGCGTGCTGTTGAATTATCCGTTCGCGAAAATCTTTGCGAATCGAGCTTTTCATCTGCTGGCGCGAGTGTTTCTGGGTCACACGTTTCGTGATACAACCAACAATCTGAAGCTGATGAAACGCGAAGTCGTCAGCCGATTATGCCTGCGGCAGCCTGGGTTCGCCGCGAACGCGGAGACGGGGCTGCAGCCGTGGCTGCTCGGCTGCAAGGTTCGGGAAATGCCGATCTCGTGGATTGACCGAACGCCTGGGATGGGAACGTCGTCGTTTCGGCTGGCACGAGTGGGAGGCGGGTATTGGAGCGTCTTATACGGATTGTGGCTGAAGAAGACCTTTGGAGTGGGACCCTATCGTGAGCTCGGTTGTCGTGGTGCTTCGCCGGATCGGGTGGCAACGGAGGGTGCATGAGCAAGGTGTGGGGGGAACGCCGTGTGTGCCTTGGTCTTGTACTCGCCCTAATCGCTTTTGCGGTGGTCGTCCAAGCAGCGCTGTTTCGCCGCCAAAGTTTGTGGCCGGACGAGATTTTTTCGCTTGCGATGGCGACGGGGCACAGTCTGGAGCAGCCGGCCAACGTCGCGGATCCAGCCAAGGGAGACTTTGTTCAAGGCGAGACACCGCGCACCGCTGCGGCCTGGCGCAGCTACATCGAGCACGAGTCGCCCGCTGCCGGTCCGGGAAGAGTTGTTCGCGCCGTGCTGCTGTCGGATACGAATCCGCCGCTCTACTATCTCTTGCTCTACGGCTGGACGAGAGCGTTTGGAGCCACTGATGTAGCGCTCCGATTATTTTCGGCGCTCTGGTCGATTGCATGCATTCCGGTGATCATCGCGATTGCGGCGCGGCTCGGGCCGGCGCGCGTCGGAATGATCGCAGCGGTGCTCTTTGTTTTTTCGCCGCCGGCCGTTTACTACTTTGCGGAAGGTCGCATGTATTCGTTGCTCTGGTTTTGTACGGTCGTGTCGGCCTATGCGACGCTCAGACTGCAGCAAGACCGCCGCGTCTGGTGGCAGATTCTGTGGGTTCTCGTCTCCAGCGCGGGTTTGCTCGTGCACTATTTCTTCGTTTTTCCGTGGGCTGCGATGGTCGCTTACCTTGCGCTCATGCCGGGCAATGACCGGCGATGGATTCTCGGCATCCGGGTGATGCTTGTGCTTGGGTTGGTGCTGCCGTGGTACGTGCATTTGCCGGAGAGTCTGCACGCGTGGAGAGTCACGATGGACTGGCTGAATTTGAAGCCTGGAGGGTTCAGCCGATTTTCAGCGGCCCGTGATCTGCTCCTGCAATTCTTGTCGGGGCGGACGCTGTCATTGTGGGAAACGCCCAAGGTCGTCGAAATAATTGCGCTCGGCGCAATCGGTATTGCAGCGGGAATTACAGC
>DAITQE010000259.1:402-5771 GCA_036833235.1 Opitutus sp. | reverse complement strand
CGGCGGGACGCCGAGAGCAGCACGCGGGACGCGTGCGCTCCCCGGACCAACGCAAACCAAGCCGAAGCGAGCTTCGGGGTATCGAACCCATTGCGAATGAAAAACGCCGGAGCAGATGCATCTGTTCCGGCGCGGAACTTTATCGTCGATCGAAACGACGCGAAGGACGCGATCAGAACTTGAAGTTCACGCTCGTAGTCAGCATGCGGCCCGTCTTGTAAACGCCCATCGGCGCGTACTTCGTTTGATAATAGGCGAAGTACGTCGAATCGAGCAGGTTGGTCGCGTTCACGACGAGCTGGACGTTCTTGGTGATCTGGTAGGACGCCGACGCATCGAGCTGCTTGTACGAATCCGAGAACATCGGAGAGTTCAAGCGGCCGATCGAGGTGAAGAACTCCGAGCGCCAGCTATAGCTCAGACGGCCGGTAAACGGCCCCTTCTCGAAGTAAGGAATGATGTTGTAGGTCGTCTTCGAAAGATACGGCATCTCGTAACCGTTGGTCGTGTCGGACCGTGAGATCGTCGCATTGGTCTGAATACCAAAACCGTACCCGAGGTCCTTCTGGGCCGTGAGCGCCACGCCATACACTTTCGCCTCGCCAGCGTTGAACGGAGAGCTGATGGAATACGTTTCCGTCTGACCGGTCGCCGTGTTGAGGAGATCTTTATCCTGCGTCACGCTGATCACGTAATTCGTGATGTCGCGGAGGAAGAACTCGGCGGAGAGGAGCCCCGTTTTCCCAATATAGTACTCGGCCGCCACATTGAGATTTTTCGATTCGTAGGGCTTCAAGTCCGGATTGCCGCCACCGCCGGTATGATTCGTGTTATCGACGCTGAACTGGCCGGCCAGATCGCTGTAACGCGGACGCGCGATCACCTTGGCCGCGCCGAGGCGCAGCAGGAAATCTTTCCGAACGTCGACGACGAAGTTGAAGCTCGGCAGCAATTTCGTGTAGTCTGTGTCTTTCTGGACCTTCGAATAAGTCGCCGTCGCGCCATCATAATTCCAGTATTTCGAGACGTCTTTCGTGTGTACCGCGCGAACGCCGATGTTGCCGTGAAAGATTCCACTGGCGAAATCGCTCTGCAAGAACCCCGCGGAATTCTGCTCACGCACATACCACTCCTGCCCTTTCTTTTCTTCCATCGCGCCCTGCGGCTGCGCAAGCAGATAATCCACCACGGACTCCTGGCTGGGGACGACCATCTTCGCGAGGTCTCCGCCCGTGCCGACACCGTCGAACAGGTTCGTCGGTGAAAGCGTCGGGCTGAAGGAACTCAGGTCCATGATCGTGGTGACGGGAATGAAGTTACCCCTGGAATTCTGCGCATTGACGTGGTCGGTGTACTTCGCACCGAAAAGAATTTTGTTGAACGGTCCCCAATTGACCGGCCGGTCAGCGTCGATCTGACCATAGTCCTCCTCGTCGCGCGTCGTCGTGTACTCGATACCACCCGCCTGATAACGACCGTTGTCGTCGTTGGTGGGATTCACATACTGGCCGTTGACAATGTAGCTCGTGGGAATCGCCCGCCGCGTCTTATAGGCGGCGGGATTCGTGGCAGCAGTCGCGTCATCGAACGACAGCGACGACGTCGAACCGTCATAGGCGAACGTATAATTCTGGTTGAACATCATCGAGAAGAGGTACTCGGGATCTTTGCCGCCGGTCGCTTTCGTGTGACCGACGTCGAAACCGACGTGCCAGGTGCCGTCCGGGCGATAGTCGCCATGGAGATTCAACGAATCGGTCTTCACCGTGGTCTTGCGCAAATTCGTGTCGTATTGGCCATTGGCATTGTATGGATTGGCGTCCGGTCCGACGAGAGTGACACCATCAACGGTGGCGTTGCCCGCGGTCACGTGACCACCGACCACGAAATCGCCCTTGGTCGTGTAACTGTCGAGCGTTCCCCAATACGCCGGCACGACATACCGCGACTGGCTGAAATTATCGTAGGTGCCCTTGATGTGGACGCCCGTGAGGTTGAGTTCGAGCGTGTCCGTCGGCTTCCACTGTAAAGCCGCCTGCAAGCCGTCGCGTTTGCGCTCTTGTTTGAAGAACGCCGAGTTCATGCCGAACGGCACCTTGAATTCGCCGCCCGCGGTTCCCGCCACCGTGCCGTAGCCCCAATATTCGATGCCCGCACGATAGAGGAATTCCTTGTCATGGGTGACTGCCGCGAGAATGCCGAATTTCTTGTCCGCCGTTTTCCAACTGCCAAGGAGCGAGCCCCGCCAGTTGCCTTTTTCGGAACGATCGTTGTAAGCGTAACCGGCCGACGCCCGGATCGTGTTGTTCGGCAGATCGAGCGGACGGCGCGTATTGATAATCACCGTACCGCCAATGCTGCCTTCGTCGATGCGCGCCTCGGTCGCCTTGTAAACTTCGGCGGTACCGATGATCTCCGGCGAGAGCAGCGTGTAATTGAACGTGCGCCCGCTCGAGTCATTTGTCGTGCCGCCCCATTGTCCGGACGCGATTGTCTGTCCGTTCACCAGCGCGCGATTGAGCGCCGGGTCCGTGCCGAGAATGCTCACCATTTCGCCTTCGCCGAAGACGTGGTCCACCGAGATGCCGGTCAGATGCGACAGGGATTCCGCGATGTTGGTATCGGGAAATTTGCCGACGTCTTCCGCTGTGATCACGTCCATGATCGCAGCCGCCTCGCGCTTGGTCTCGAGCGACTTCAGGAGGCTGGCGCGGTAGCCGGTGACCACGTATTTATCCAGTTCAACCACGTTCTCGTTTTTAGCGTCATTGCTTGAAATGGGCGCAGGAGCGCTGGTTTGCGCCGACAGCTCGAGCGCGGCCATCGAGAGGAAAGCCGCGGCAATACGGCGTAAGCGATCATAGGGGTTGCAGGCGGACTTTTTCATAGCGGAACGTGATGTTTTGGTCGGTTGAATTCGTCTGTTTCCACGAACAAGAAGAGGAATGTGACAGGTGTGTGACGGGCGGATCATACTCCACTCACCCCGCGATAAGGTATGCCATGAGCGACGATGTTTTTAACATTTTTGCCAGCTTTCGCCAGGCGCGTTAATTCGCAATCCCATCGGCCCTGGAGGCATGTTGATACTATGATAACGGATACGATTACCAGGGACTCGCTGTAGCCGGCCTGCTGACACCGGTCCGAAACCGCGCTCGGCGAGCGCGGGCTACAAGGAGCCCGGCGTAAATCGAAAACGTGCAAACGTGCTGAACGACGAATGCGCGTAGCCGATTTGTCACGGCTCCACCGTGACAGGCCCGCCCAAGCCCGCTCGCTCGCCCACTCGCGTTTGCACCAGCACGCTGAGCGTCCGTTGACCATCGCCGGGCGGCAGCGCGATTTCGAACGGCGCGCGATCAAAGGATGATTTCGTTCTGCTCAAGTGACCGTTGAGCCAGAATTCGGCGCGACCGGCCACGTCGCGAAAAACAATTCGTCCGCCCCGCCGACGCACCGCGGCGTACGGCTCGAACTCCACCCGGTAAATCGCCCACTCGCCACCATCAAAATTCTGGAGCATGCCCGGCCGGACGCCGCCCCAAGAATTCATGTCGCTCGGCGCGATAACTTGATTCGGATCGGGGCGTGTCGTCGAAACCGGCGACCTGCGCCATTCGCGCAACAACAGCACGTGCACCGCAGGCGGAACCGCCCCGCGCGCCGGTGCCGCCGTGACCGGCAACGTGAGCGTACCAACGCGCAAATCTCCCGCTTTTGCGCGCAACACGATCGATCCGTTGCCGCCCTGCCCGCTCTGCACAATCACTTGCGCGAGCCCGTTGAAAAGGCTGCGGCGATTTCCCTTTTCCGGTTCGTGGGAATTCGGATCTCCATTGCCAAGGCCGATGATCGCGCCCGGTCCACTGAGCTCAAATTCAACGGGAAAATTCGCCGTCGGAACCGCACGCCCGTCGGCGTCGATCGCCTCCACCGTGACCGGCATCGCATCTTCGCCGTCACACGCGAGCGTCGCACGATCCGGCGTCAGCCGCAGCGCGACCGGTGCGCCTGTGGTCTCGACGACAGAGCGCGCAACTTCCTTGCCGCCTTTGAACCCAATCGCTTCGAGTCGGCCGGTTGCGTACGGCACGTCCCATGTGACCATCTCGAAACGATCGACCGGCTTTTCGCCCAGCGCGCGGCCGTTGAGCGAAAGCGCAACCGTATCCACGTTTGTGATCGCCATCACTTTGATCGCCTGCCCTTCGCGCCCCGGCCAGTTCCAATGGGGAATCAACTGCAGCACCGGACGATCCTCGATCCATTGCGCCTGGTGAATGTAGAACGCCGCTTTGGGAAATCCGCACAGATCGAGACAGCCGAAAAATGAACTCACGGACGGCCACTCATACGGCGTGGGTTCGCCGTGATAATCGAATCCCGTCCAGACAAACGTTCCCGCAAGGTAGGGGCGCGTCGCAATCGCTTTCCACGTCGCGCGATGCGTCGCACCCCACGATGCTGCATGCTCGTCATAGGAGTCGATCACGTGTCGCGCCGGATCGCTGACATACTCACCTCGGGTCATAAACGCCGAGGTGTCTTCTGAACTCGTCATCGGCAGCTTCGGATGCGCGGCGTGAAACGCGTCGTAGGGTTCGATTTCATAATTGAATCCCACGACGTCGACCGCGTCCGAAACATTTAGCGGCGTGGAAAAACCCCAGCTCTGCGCCGCCGTCACCGGCCGCGTCGCGTCGAGTCGCTTCACGGCCGCGGCCATGCGCCGCACCATCTCGTAACCGGTCGCAGTCGCCTGCATCGGCTCTTCGTTAAACACCGACCACAGGATGACGCTCGGGTGATTGCGATCGCGCCGTACCAGCCATTCGAGCTGGCGCATGGTGTCGGGCGAGGTGTTGAAATTTCGGTTTTCGTCCATCACGAGAATTCCCATCCGGTCACACGCGTCGAGAAACTCGGCCGACGGCGGATTGTGCGCGCAGCGATACGCGTTTGCGCCCATCTCTTTTAGTTTTCTCAGACGAAATTCCCAAAGTGCATCGGGCACGGCGACGCCGACGCCGGCATGATCTTGGTGATTGCAGACGCCCTTCAATTTCAGCGGACGGTCGTTCAGAAAAAAACCTTTGTCGGCGTCGAAACGGATCGTTCGAAAGCCACACGTCGTCGTCACCGCATCCACCGGAACGCCGTTGCGTATCACCGCGGTGCGAACGCTGTAGAGCGCCGGATCGTCCACCGACCAGAGATGCGGCGCCGAAATTGTCAGCGGAATTTTTGCCACGTTTTCCTCGAACGGCGCCAAGGTTGTCTCTGGCGCCCGCGCCTGCGCCACGAGGCGCCCAGCAGGATCGACGAGCGATACTTCGACGTTGAAGGTTGCGGTGGCGCGACCGGAA
>DAITQE010000259.1:0-392 GCA_036833235.1 Opitutus sp. | reverse complement strand
CCCTTCGCACCGGGTTCGCGTAAACGCCGTCGGTGACGATGTGCACGGGATCGCGTTTCACGAGCCAGGTGTGCCGGTAGATACCCCCGCCCTCATACCACCATCCTTCCATCGCGTCCGCGTCGACGCGGACGGCAATCGTGTTGAGGGTATCGCCGTAATTGGCGAAGGCGGTCAGATCGATCGTGAACGACGTGTAGCCACACCAGTTGCGGTGCGCGAGGATGCCGTTCACCCACACGGTGCAATGCGTCGCAACCGCATCAAACTGCAGTTCGAGGTGCCGGCCGCGGTCGGATTCAGCGAGTTGAAAATGTCGTCGATACCAGGCGATGCCACGCGGCCGGTAACCTTGCGAGACGTTCGCCTCCGGATCGAACGGCGCCTCGCTC
>DAITQE010000258.1:0-5780 GCA_036833235.1 Opitutus sp. | reverse complement strand
CGTCAACATCGACCGCGCAAGCGTGCCCAACCAAGATGGGGGCATCGTCACCGCGCCAACGCCGCCATGAACCTCGCCTTGTTGTTACGCCGAGCCCGAATGCCGTTGCTCACCCTTGGCCTGTCGAGCGCACTGATTGCGCCTGCACATGCCAAAGAAGCCTATCCGCCCAACCCACCCGAGGCACCCGCTATTCCCATGACCTACGCAAACCAGGCCGTCTGGCGCCACATGCAGCAGTTCCTCCCGCCCGAGTTCCAGTGGAAAGCGGGGCAACAGCCAGCCGAGGAATGGTGGAACTGGAATGGCCACCACGTCCATCTCGACACCTACCGCAACCCGCAAGCGAAGGTGAAGGTCATCCTGTTCCACGGCGTGGGCACCAATGGACGGCAGATGTCGATGATCCTGGGCGAGCCGCTGGCGCGGCGCGGCTACGAGACGATCGCGGTCGATATGCCCGAGTACGGCATGACCGAAGTGGCCAAGGGGGCGCTTGTCCGCTACGACGATTGGGTGCGTGCCGGCAGCGACCTGATTGACGCCGAGCTGGCCCGCGACAATCGCCCGATCGTGCTGTATGGGCTGAGCGCGGGCGGCATGCTCACGTATCACGTGGCTGCCATGAACAAGAAGGTCAAGGGCATCGTCGGCATGACCTTTCTCGATCAGCGCGTGCAACAAGTGCGCGACGAAACCGCCCTCAGTCCGTTCATGAGCCGCGTGGGCGGCCCGATGGTGGATTTCACGGCGAAGACACCGCTGAAGTCCATGCGCATGCCCATGACCGTGGCCAGCAAGATGTCCGCGCTGGTCAACAGCGAGGACGCTCTGAAGGTCTGGCTGTCCGACAAGCGTTCTGCGGGCAACGCCATGACGATGGCTTTTCTCAGTTCCTACATGTCGTATCAGCCGGTGACGGAGCCGGAGGATTTCAACGTCTGCCCGATCCTGCTGACCCAGCCTGCGGCGGACCGATGGACCCCCTTGCACCTCAGCGAGCCGTTCCTCAAGCGCGTTCGGAAGGTGCCGGTGCAGGTCGTCATGCTGGAGAACGCTGGACACTATCCGCTTGAGCAGCCGGGGCTCTCGCAGATGGTGGACGCCATCGATGCGTTCTACCGTGACGTGGCGGCGCAAGCGCCAGCAACCAAGGCGCTCCCCTGATGCACGGGGGCGCCAAGGCTTGGCCCGCGCTGCGTTTCAAGGCTCCTGCGCCAGCTCGCCCAGGAGCTCCATGAACGCGCCAGCCAGTTCGCTCATCTCGCTGGCACTGCGTCGCAGCAGGCCGACCGGCTCCTTGGTGGCGGAAGTCGGGATATCCAGGCGGACCAATCCTCCGTGCGCCAGGTCATCCCGCGCGGCGCGCTCGGGCGTGATCCACACCGCATCGGAGCGGCACGCCAGCAGCCGGGCGACCGACACCGACAGCGTTTCCGTCACCCCGGGCGGCAGGCGCAGGCCGTGCGTCTGGAACAGCGCGTCGGTGTGGTGGCGCGGCACCGTGCCCGACATCGCAATCACGAGCGGGTAGTCCAGCACCGCCTGTAGCGATGCCGATGCCCCCGGCTGCGCCAACAGCGGATGTCCCGGGCGTACGACCAGCGCCAGCGGCTCGGCATAGAGCAGCTCAAACGACAGGCCCTGCATGGCGTCCGGCTCGGCCATGCGTCCGACAATGAAGTCCAGCTCACCGGCCTTGAGCGCGGCGAGTAGCTCGACGTTGGTGCCGGTGCGTAGCCGCACGCCGGCATGTGGGCGTTGCGCGTGCAGGCGGGCGATCGCCTGGGGCAGCAGGCTGCTCGCCACGGTCGGCAGGGCCCCCACGTGCACGACCGGTGCCGAGGCTTCGCCGGCGCCCGTCAACGCAGCCGTTGCCGCTTCCAGCGCTTGCGTCACGCTCACGGCATGGCGCAGGAACTGCTCGCCGGCAGCCGTCAGCCGGGCGCCCTGGCGGCCGCGCTCGACCAGCTGCATGCCCGCCAGCGCCTCCAGCTCGCCCAGCGTCTTGGATACCGCCGGCTGGCTCAGATGCAGCCGCTCGGCCGCGCGCCGCAGGTTGCGCTCCTGTGCGATGGCAACAAAACAGCTCACGTGCCGGAAGCGGATGCGCGAGAGGAGCGACTCGCCGGAAAGTGCGGAAGGTTCCATAACCGTGGGTTATTGAATTTTCAATAAGAAGTCAATTTACTTCACTTTTTCGCGGCGATACAGTGCCCCACACCTTCCAAGGAGACGCCCCATGACGATCCTGCTTTCGGGCACGGGTGAATTCGCCCAGCGCGACACCGCCCAGCATCCGCCCGCACTGACCCCCACCTACAAGACCAGCGTGCTGCGCTCGCCGCGCAACGCGCTCGTGACGACGGACGTAGCGCGGCAAGCGCGCAACCTACATCAAACACTGAGTTTTTCACGCAGGCTGTCACGCTCGTGGCTGAGCTATGAACTAGCGAGGCGCAGACTCAGACCACCTATGGAGAACGGACTTCCCTGTCCGTTTTGACAAACGGAGCCGGAGTTCCGTTCTCCGTGATGCGTCGGAGGCATCTGGGAAAACTCAACGTGTGCCCAACGCATTTCGTGCTCAAGGACTCCGGTTCAAAACACTTCGGGTGAAGTGTATTTCGTCGGCGGTAAGAGTTCCAGTCATTGCAGCGCATCTGTGGTGCGCCCGGGATCGCGCGGATCCGCTCTTCATGTTGCATTTGCGCCGAACCGCACCACAACCCACGCTTCGATCCTTTTGCATATGAATACCGTCCGCCCAAAACCACCCGAACATCACGTCGGGCTGGCGGCATTACTCGCGGCGCTGTCCTCCGTGGGCCCGTTTTCGATCGACGCGTATTTACCCTCGATGGGCGAAATCGGCCAGGCGCTGCACGCGGATCCCCTCGCGGTCCAGCAAACGCTCACGGCCTACATGTTGCCGTTTGCGATCATGACGTTGTGGCATGGCGCGCTTTCAGACGCTCTCGGCCGACGGCGAGTAGTGCTGTGGGGCACCGCGTTGTTTGCAGTCGCGTCGGTTGCATGTGCCTGCGCGCAGAGCATTCGAATGTTGCTGGTGTTTCGCGCGCTCCAAGGGATGACCGCCGGCGCCGGGGTGGTCGTCGGTCGAGCCATCGTGCGCGACAAATTCCACGGCGCAGAGGCGCAGCGCATGATGTCTCAAATTACCCTCACCTTTGCGCTTGCTCCGGCGATTGCGCCCGTGCTCGGGGGGTGGTTGCAGGCGGCGTTTGGCTGGCGGGCTGTATTCGTTTTTCTGGTGCTATTTGCGGGAGCGTGCTGGCTGCTCTGCCGTTTCGTGCTGCCGGAAACCCTCCCGCCTGAGCGGCGACAGCCGCTCAACCCGCGCTTTCTTTTGCGGTCGTACGGACGCGTGCTGATGTCGCGGCGCTTCGTCGCGTTGTGCCTCACGATCACGCTGATTTTCTGGGGCTTCTTCGTGTACGTCACGTCCGCCCCGGTGTTTCTGATGCGGCACCTCGGCGTTCCGGCCACCGGATTTCTTTGGCTGTTTGGGCCCGCCACGATCGGCATGGCTTTGGGTTCATTCACCTCCGGTCGCGTCGCGGGACGCCTCTCACCGCGGCGCACTCTGGCGTGGGCCTTCACGATCATGGGCATCGCCGCAGGAGCGAACGTCGCGTTTCATTTTCTGCACGCGCCTGCGCTGCCGTGGAGTGTCGCGCCGCTAGGCGTGTACGTGTTTGGCATGTCGCTCGCGTTCCCGACTCTGACGCTACTCGCGCTTGACCTCTTTCCGTCGCAACGCGGGCTGGCGGCGTCGTGTCAGGCGTTCGTACAAACGTTGGGCGCAGCCTTGAACGCCATTTTCGCTCCGCTGGTCTGGGGTAGCACTCGTTCGCTGGCGCTCACGATGCTCGGATCACTCGCGGCTGCGCTCATCGCGTTGTGGTTTACGGGAATTGCGCATGCGCCGAAAGCTCCGATTCAAACAATGAGTGTCAATGCAGCTAAAAGCTGAGAGTCTAGAGCTGAGAGCCAGAGTGCGTTTGCGAAGGAAATATTCGAAACGTTAAACGAGCTGATTTTGCGGGCGAGGCGCCCTCACCCGGCGTCCGGTCGCGTGTGCGAACGTCGGCAACAGGGTGATGGCACCCCGCCCACAGATAACTTAATTCACGGACCACGTGCGCGTATCATAGACTCTGCGACACGGCTACTTTTCCAGGTTGCGAGGCAAGACGAAGACATTTGGGGAAGTTGCAGTGCCCCGTGCGAGGACGGCACCAACCTCTTCCGACTGAACCAAACTTAACCATCCACGTGCTTGACCACACCTGCTCAGCGGTCTCGCGGCTACAGAGGACTGCGAGCGTGAGTGAGCGGACGACGGGCGGTTAATTGAACCGGAGCGACAGTGGGTAGCGTCTCAGCCAGAGCCGGAACCGCCACGAGGACAGTCGGTCTGCGCTTCATATGCCCGCCGCCGTTCTTACCCCCAACGTTAGCTCGCCGGACCCCCGATGCCGATAGCCAAGCCGATTAGAATTCCCTCACGTTTCGTCACACTGGCCACTTTTGTCGTCGTGGTCGCCGTGCTGCGAATCACGGAGGCGGTCACCATCCCGCTCGCGATCGCACTGCTGCTTGCATTCCTGCTGTCGCCTATGGTCGTTCGGCTGACGCGGTGGGGCCTCCCTAAAACGCTGGCCGTCGCCAGCACCGCAACCGTCGCGTTTACCATCCTGGCCGCCGCCGGATGGCATATTGGCATCCAAGCCGTCTCGCTCCTGGAGGAGGTGCCGAAATACGAAGATAATCTGCAAGCGAAGATCGCGGCGCTCAAAAAACCCGGGGTGACCAGCTCCTTGTCCCGCGCTCTCAGTTCAATTGAAAAAATGCAGACCGAGCTGCTGGCCCCTGCCGCGGAATCGAATCGGCGTCGAGACGGCAAAGGCACCCCCGTACCGGTTGAAGTAAAAGCGGCCGACCGGACCTCCTTCGATATCGCCGGCGACCTGATGCGTGGACTGGCCCGTCCGCTGGGCAGCGCCGGGATCGTCATCGTTTTCGTCATCGCGATCCTGTTTCAACGCGAGGACCTGCGCAACCGCTTCATCCGGGTGATTAGCGGCGGGCAGCTCAATATTGCGACGCAAGCGGTGGATGATGCGGCCCAGCGCGTCTCGCGCTATCTCGTCGCCCAGCTGATGGTCAACACGTCGTTCGGCCTGTGCATCGGAACCGGCCTCGCTTTCATTGGAATTCCGCACGCCGCCTTGTGGGGCTTGCTGGCCACGCTCCTGCGCTTCATTCCATTTCTCGGTGCGATCATTGCCGCAAGTTTTCCGTTGGTGTTGGCGGTCGCGGTGGATCCCGGTTGGACGATGCTGTTCTGGACCGCCGGCCTGTTTGTTTTGGCGGAGATCATCACGAACAACATTGTGGAAGTGTGGGTTTACGGGACCAGGACCGGCGTCTCCACCCTGGCCCTGCTGACCGCCGCAGTCTTCTGGTCGTGGCTCTGGGGAATCGCTGGTTTGTTTTTATCGACTCCATTGACCGTCTGCCTGCTGGTGATCGGCCAATACGTTCCGGGTCTCAAATTTCTCGGCGTGTTGCTGGGCAGCGAACCTCCCATGGATCCAGCGGAGCAGTTCTACCAACGCATGCTTTCGATGAATCAGGAGGAGATGTTCAACGCCGCAGATACGTATGTTACTGAACGTTCGCTCGCTGAATTCTACGACGACGTGTTTATTCCCGCACTGCTGATGTCGGAGGTTGACCGCCATAACGGCTGT
>DAITQE010000257.1:0-5782 GCA_036833235.1 Opitutus sp. | reverse complement strand
GTTTCAGGATTTTCTACATCGAGCCGACGCAGTTCCGTTTTATTTGATTCGGATGTCGTCTCTGCGGCCGGAGGCGGCGGAGCCTGAGTAGTGGTTGGAGCGGCGGTGGGTTGATCACTGGGAGCCGGTGCGGCGCCTTGGTTAGGATTGTCCTGCGCCGCAGCCGCGAACGTCAGCGTCAATAGTGACGCGAGCGCGGAGAGGAAAAGGTGGCGAGCTGGAGTTTTCATTCGATTAAAACTGGAGAGGATTTTCCGTTGGTGTTGGATCACGTGGTGGAAATCTACCGATTGGTGTAAAGCATTCGATAAGCAGTCGCACCGATCCCAAAGAGCGTGAGGTAGAGTCCGGCGAAGCACGCAATTCCGCCGTAAAGCCACACGGCCGGGATGCTATGGTAGACGAGCGCGACGAATTCGGTGCAGCTCGCGACCAAACTGTTGATACGTTCGAGCCAGGCAAACTGGGTGCTGAACGCTTCGACAAACGCAGCGCGTTCAAAACCACCCATGACCCAGACGGTGACCATCAGCGCGACTTTAACCAAACCGCCCGAGAGCAACAGGAAGACGCAACGCGCCGCCATTGGCCACTGGGCAAACGATTGTTTCCACCATGGAAGCGACGCACGGGCCTGGATGGCGGCCAGAACGCGGGCCTCGAGCGTGCCTGGTGCGCGCCGGTCTGGCAGCGAACGCAGGCTTTGATGAATGAATTTTTCGAGTTCTTCGGGAGAATGTTTCATAATATCATTCAGTAAATTTTTCGTGCGGTGCACCGCTGTGCTCCAGGATCTCAGCCAGCGCGGCACGCGCGCGCAGGATGTCCGTTTTTACCTTGGCGAGGGAGACGCGCAGGCGTTTCGCGATGTCGTCGTAGGGCATGTCCTCGAAGTGGAAGAGAACGAGCGGGACGCGTTGATGCTCAGGCAGCTTCTCCAGCGCCGCCGAGAGCCATTCGCGTCGCTCGCCCGCATCGACCCCCGAGAAAAATGTGTCAGGCGCGGCAAATTCAACGTCCGGCTGTTCGGACTCGCCGGCTCCGCTGTCGTCACGCCGGAATTCAGAAAAAAAACGCCAGCGGTTGCGGTAACGCGACAGATGGTTGAGCGAGAGATTCGTCGCGACGGTTTTCAGCCAGCCGCCGGCCGTGAGACTGGACTGCAACGAATCGTATCGTTCATAGGCCTTTAAGAACACTTCCTGTGAAATATCCTCAGCTTGCGCGTCGTTGCCAACGAGCCGTACCGCCGTCGAAAAAACCATGTCTTGGTAATTGCGCATGAACGTCGTGAAGTCGGTCGGGTTGATTAAGCCCGTGGGTGATGTTTGCACTGGGAGAGCATCGTTCGCTTGAACAACCCTCACCTTCACCGGAAAGTTGCAGGAATCTAGGCTCGCAGCACCGTGCGACGTTTCGCTGGCCGCGTCCGTCTGTGCCTGCGATGGAGCAGCGACTTTCGTAAGGTTGGGGCCCTCCGCATCGATGCTCGGCGTGCTTTTCGCAAGTCTCCGCTGAAAAGCATCGAGAGCGGCCCGCGCCTGCATGCCTGCCGCGCGGAACGTTTTCTCGGTCAAACCGATGGCCGCTAATTTTGCCGGCGTGACGCCCCAATACGTTGTCTCTCCGAGCAAGGCGTGCCCGGCGTCCGCCACCAATCGCCCCGCGAGATTCACCAGACAGGCCAGCGGCTGTTCCTGATCCGCTGGCCGCAGTTGATATTGGCTCCGCACCGCCTCGACAATGTCGGAGCGGAAGCCCCACTCGGCCAACACCATCGCGGCCACCTCACAACCGGCAATACCGAACGCCCGACCTTCCCACGTCACAAAATCACTGTCACGGACCGGATGATACGGCGCGATGTTTCCAAACCGCTCAGCCAGCCGATCAATAATCAAGAGGCCCAATGGGCGTAGCAGGCCCGCCGTGTAAGCGCTGCGGGCGTCGAGTCCGCACTCTATCGCGAGGTATTCGCAAATAAAAGCGGCCTCCAGCATTTGGTCGCGAAGCTCCTGTGCGCTCAGCCCGTGAAACGGCAGGTCACGATCGATCAGTTGCGCGGTCGAAAGCTGACCCACCAAGCGCCAGATTTCTTGCAACCCGACGCTCGCCAATGCTTCTTCAACCGATCCCGTAGGCTGCTCACCACGGTGGGCCACACTGTTGCTCATCCGAATCACATGAGCCGCCATCGCGGCATCGCGCTTTATCAGAGCAGCGATGTCCTCGAGTTGGCTGTTCGCATCTCGTAGGAGCACGCCCAATTTCGAAAATACTCGGGCGCCGGGAGGCAGAGAACGGGCAATTTCGAGGATTGTCTCGCGAGTGAGGGCCATGGCGTCGGGCTTCAACTTAAATGCGCCCAAGGACTTGGAAACGCAAGGGAGCACCCTCTCCCTCGCCGTTTTGAAACGCGGCGCGTTCAGACAGCGCCTCGTCAACGGTTCACTCGTCGTAACGTAGATGATCGGCGCTCACGTCTGTCTGGCCCATCAATCATTGACACAAATCCATTCAACATCGTCAGCGCGCGATGCCACAAATTCTTTTCCTTGTTCGTTGATCGACGGGCACTGACACGCCTCAGCCGCGGTCTCTGCGGAAACACTCGGAGAGCGCTTCACATCGCCTGTGCTTGTTTAGCAGCGATCTGTCGGTCGATTGGCAATAGGTCGGGTGGAAACGCCATTTCGGCATTAGCCGGAAAATAGGTTTTCCAAAGAGGGATTTGCTTCGATGACTTCGCGAATCTCGCGTCGCAGCGACTGAACGGCCCAAGGATCAAATTCGGGCGAACCGCGTTGACGTTCGAGCGCATCCCAGCGGAGCAGGAGTTCCACCAGCTCGGCGACCTTGGTTGAGCTCGCCGCCATGTTGACGCTCCCTGTCATCTCATCGAGTTCAGAAGCGACTGCGTCGAATGTCCCCCGCTGATGAAGCCACGCGCGGCAAATCCCCGCCACGAAGAGGACAAATAATCCGAGGAAACCCATCTCCCGACGTCCAGCCATAACACCGATCAGCAGCGCAACCGGCGCGAACGCCACGCCAAGGATGCACGCGAGATAGGCCATACGCCTGATAGCCGCGGCCGGCGTGTTGAAGGCCCATTTGTCTGGTCCTTCATTCATCGCCGGCGGCTGCGGCTGCCAAGCGCCGAGCTATCCCGTTCCCCGCCTCCGAGCGACGTCGAGAACAGGGATGTCATGAGACATCGAGTGACTTCAGATCCGGGCGATTGCGCGCTGGCGGTGCCGAAGCTGTTGGAAAAGTCGCCAGCCATAACTCGTGACCAGCCCCGCGGAAACCCACCATTGGGTGGTACCGACGAACAGAATCGGACAAACCACTTGGACCAACGCGAGGGCGATCAACAAATACGCGACCCGCCGGCCCGAGCCGGGCATCACGGCCCAGCCGCTGATCAACTTGCCGCCTTGCTGGCGCTTCTCGTAGCGGCGCTGCGCCGCCTCTTGAATCGCACCGAAGCCGAAGCCGATCACGCCGCCGGCAGCCAGCGCCACCAGCGAGCGAAGAATATCAATCGAGTGAATTTCCACGGGAATGAGCGGTTTACTTTCCGACGGGCGTCTCGGCCTGTTTGTCCATCACCATGCCAGCGTAACCGGCCACGCCCATCTCTGGAACGTCAAGACCTTCAATCTCGACGTCGAGCGAGACGCGGTTGCCCACGATGACCTCGGCGAACTTATAGACGATGATCGAGAGGATCGAAAGCGTGACGAAACAGGTGACCACGCCGATGAGTTCGGCCCAGAACTGGCCCATGCCGCCGCCGTAGAAAAGTCCTCTAACCGTGCCGGGAACCATATTCCAGCCATCGCCATAAGTGCCATCGGCGAAGAGGCCGATTGAAAGGCAGCCCCAGGCGCCGTTCACGCCGTGGACGGAGATCGCGCCGACCGCATCATCGATTCCAATTTTATCGAAAAAGAAGACCGCTTCGACCACCAGAATACCCGCGACGACTCCGATGATCGCCGCTCCTCCCGCGCTCACAAACGCACAGGGTGCCGTGATCGCGACGAGACCCGCCAGCATGCCATTGCACATCATCGAAGGGTCGGGTTTCTTCGTCTTGAACCACCACATGTAGAGCGTGGTCGCGACCGCCGCCGTCGCCGAGGCCAGCATCGTGTTCACCGCAACCACCGCGATACGCAGGTCCGTACCGGCAAGCGTCGAGCCGGGATTGAAGCCGAACCAGCCAAACGCCAGGATAAATGTCCCGAGCATGACGAACGGAATGTTGTGCGGCATGATCGGGTGGACGACCTTCCCAGCGCTGTTGTATTTGCCATGGCGCGGACCGATCAGCCAACAAAAGATAAGCGCGATCACCCCGCCCTGCATGTGCACGACCGAAGAGCCGGCGAAATCAACATGCCCGTGACCCAAGCCGAAGTTCATGCCAAGCATCGCAAGCCAGCCTCCGCCCCACACCCAATTGCCAAAGAGCGGATACATGATGGTGCCGATGCAGCAGCCGTAGATCATGAACGCGGAGAATCTCCAACGTTCGGCGGCACCGCCGGTCGGAATCGTCGCCGTGGTGTCCATGAATACCATCTGGAACAGGAAAAGTGCGAACGCCGCAGTGTCGTAGCCCGCGCCCTTCAAAAAAAAGCCTTTCAATCCGATCAGCCCGAACGGATGGCCGAATAACGTCACCGTAAACTCGTTGTTCAGCCCGGCGTAGCCACCCATCGTGCCAATCGCCCCGAGTCCGCCGAACATGAAAGCGAAGCCGCACACATAAAATCCGAGCAGGCCCATCGGATAGATCATGAAGTTCATCGCCATCGTGTGGCCGGCGTTTTTCGCCCGACACAAACCTGTCTCCACGAGGGCAAAACCCGCCTGCATGAACATCACGAGAAAGCCCGTCACGAGGGTCCACATGAAATTAATCGCGACTCGGTTGTGGCCGACGTTATCGGCCAGCTTCACCGCGAGCGGCTCTATTTTCGCCTGCGCCGCATATTCGTCGGCAGCTTTTTTCGCATCGGCAAAGGCCTTCGCCTTGTCCGCATCCTTCATGTCGTCAGCACTGAGTTCCGCCGGAGCCGCAACGACAAAGCCCGGAACATCGCTTGCCACACCCGTGGCAGTTCCTGCTGGATCCGGTTTGGGTTCGTCCCCGAACAATTGCGACACGGAGACAGTACCAAAAAGCGCCACCGCCACGGCGGCTGCGCGAAACCATTTGAAACCTGAGGGCCAGTTACTCATAGGGTGAATTTTTGAACGAATTGAACGCCGAATTGGAGATCCTAGCGGCGCGCCATGTGTCGCAGTCCCCATACCAAGCGACATCGACAGAACGTAGAAATTGGCCGCTAAAATATGTACAAAATATATACAGCCGCAGCACGCGCTGGGGTGCATGACTGGTCGATCGTCCCTTCGCTCGATGATCGACCACCGGAGCGATGCGAACGTCGTAACGACCGCACGCCGACGGCGCGCGTTACTCCGGCAATTCGCTGAGGAAGCGATACCCAATACCTGATTCCGTCTGAAAATGACTTGGTCCGTCCACCTCGTCCTCGAGCTTGTGCCGCAATCGCATCATGTACGTCCGCAGGTAATGCGTCTGATTCTCCGCCTTCGGTCCCCACAGCTCTCGCAAAATCAACCGGTGGTTCAGGACCTTATCCCGATGCGTGATGAACAATTGCAACAGCGCGTATTCCATCGACGTCAGCTTGATGGACCGTCCTTCCCGCGTTACTCGCCGCCGCGCGCAATCAACCTC
>DAITQE010000256.1:1522-5790 GCA_036833235.1 Opitutus sp. | reverse complement strand
ACTCGGGATTTTCGGCGCGCATCAAACCGACCACGCGCTCTAACCAAACGCCGCAATCCGGACTCAGATAATGGGTATCGTTGATCGCGACGAACGTGAATTCGCCCTTCGGCGGAGTCGCCAAAGCCGCACGGCACCTGGCCATAGCCCCATCCCGAGCAGTGTCGCCGCCGCAAGTTTCTCCACCGCGTCGCGCCGCGTGATCAGCATCGCGCGAGAAACAGGATTGATCATTTTCTCCAGATCACGGGTGGCAGCGAACGTTTTCGACTTCATGTGTGGGCGATCGGTTGAAGCTGGCTGCGGAACTGGCGGAGAGGGAGGGATTCGAACCCCCGGTACCCTTTCGGGTACGCCTGATTTCGAGTCAGGTACGATAGACCACTCTGCCACCTCTCCGGCACAGGAAAGCGAGACCGTAGGAGTGCCGTTCTAAAACGGAAGTCGAAAGTTCTGCCGGCAGTCGATCGCGTCTCGCTTACGTCAGGAAAGGCGGAGGTCCCGCATTTTTTGTTCACCGCGGAAACCGGGCTAATTCGCGAATCTCTTTCACCCCGCTATTCGCGCATTTCGCCCCGATGGCGCGGCAGTAACCCCCATTTGGCTCCTCTCAGGTGGCTGCCTCGCGCATCGAAGCACCTCGTTTCCGGAGATTTAGCCGGAGGCCTCACACCAAACCCCCAATACCAGAACCGACATGACTGTTGCGCGCTCTTCGTCCGCGTTCGTAAACCGAGTCTTTTGCGGACTCATCTGTCTGCTCGCCTTGCTCACCCCACGACTGGCCTTTGGCCAGGGTTGCGTCGTCGCTCGCGGCGGTGGCGCGTCCTCCGTCGCGGATGGCACGGGCTATATTCCGGCCAAACGCTGGGAGCTGAACGTCGCTTATCGCAATTTTCGTTCGGACCGCCATTTCGTGGGCGACGACGAACAGAAACAACGCGCGGCACTCCACAATGAAGTCATCAACCATTCCAACCTCGCAGACGTAGCGATCACGTACGCGTGGACGCAGCGTCTTGATCTGACGTTCACGCTGCCGTTTTCCTGGCATGACCGGTCACAGGTCTCGTCCGGTGTGAGATCCCACACGCAAGCGTATGGCTTGGGCGACATTCGTTTGAGCGCTAGCTACTGGCTCCTCGATCCGGCGACAACGCATCGTGGAAACATGTCGCTCGGCATCGGATTGAAAGCGCCGACTGGCAATGCCGAGTCGAAGGACACGTTCTGGCGCGCCACGGGTGCGACGATCGGTTACGTTGATTCCTCGATTCAACCCGGCGACGGCGGTTGGGGTGCCACGGTGGAGGGACAGGCGTTCTACCACCTGTGGGGCAACTTCTCTGCTTACGGAAACGGCTTTTATTTGTTCAACCCAGAGGAGCAGGTCGACGCGACCGGCTGGTCCATCCCTGACGGTTATATGGTGCGCGGCGGTGTCGACTATCGTGTCGACGCGGTGAAAGGGTTGGTGGCAAATCTGGGCATGCGCAACGAGGGCGTGGTGGCACATGACTTGTTCGGCAGCAGCCTCGGTCGTCGTCGGCCTGGTTTTGCGGTGTCGGTTGAACCCGGCCTCTCCTATGGCCGGGGCTCGTACACGTTCACGCTGACGGTACCGATCGCGATGCATCGCAACCGGGTGGTGTCCTACGGCTCGGCAAAGGCGGGCGACGCAGCGTTTGCCGACTACACGATCAACACCGCGTTGACGGTGCGCTATTGATTTTTCTCCGTGTGATCGTGCGGACGTGCGGGACGGCGGCGATTTTTCGTCGCCGTCTTTTTTCTGTTCCGCCGCAGCGGTTGTAGCATCACGGTCTCGCTGCCACTTGATGTCTTCATCCTACCCGACTCGCGCGCCGTCGCCTGCTCTCGCGCCGACTGATGGCGCGATTGCGCCGCTCCTCTTCGTTTCGGGCGCCGTTGCTCTCGTTTACGAAACGCTGTGGCAGCGCCAGTTTGCGCTTGTGTTCGGCTCGGCTGCGCCGGCGACGGCCGCGGTGCTGGGCGCCTATTTTGCCGGACTGGGAGCGGGGGCGTTCGTGGTGGGGCGTCTTGCAGTAACGTGGTCCCGGCCACTGCGGGCATACGCGTTACTGGAATTTTTTGTCGGCGTCGGAGCCTTGCTCGTCGCGCCGATTCTCTCCGGTTTCGAGCAGGCTTATCCGGCCCTTTTTCAGGCGCTGGCCCGTCGCCCCGGCGTATTCCTCGTGGTGCGAACAGTGGGCGCGTTCGCGGCGATTCTGATTCCGACGTTTTGCATGGGCGGCACTCTGCCGCTGCTCGGGCAATTCGTTGATCACGGTCGCAAACATCTGGGGCTCACCGCCGGCTGGCTCTACGTCGTGAATACTGCCGGTGCCGGATTCGGCGCACTGGCGTTTCCGTTTTTACTTTTGCCGCGACTCGGGATGGCCGCGTCCGCGTGGCTGTGTGTAGCGATGAACGGTGCGCTGGCGATGACGGCGTGGTGGCTCGACTGGCGTTCCGCGCACACGACGACGGGGCCGGTGCGGCCTGGGGCTTCGGTCGAAAGCGCGACGGCGCGGCCCACCCCAACATCGACCTTCGTAATCATGCCGGTGCAACTGCTGGCGCTGATCTCGGGCTTCGTAACGTTTGCACTGCAGGTGCTCTGGAATCGGGCGTTCGCGCAGGTGCACGAGAACTCGATGTATTCTTTTTCGGTGATCGTCGCAGTCGTCGTGTTTTCCCTCGCGGCTGGCGCGCAGGCGGCGCGCTTCGGATTGCGGCGCGGCGTGGAGCTGCGACGCCTCGTTGGCACCGCGTGGATTCTGGGAGGATTGACGGTACTGGTCGGACCGTGGCTTTTTGTGAACTTGTCGGGTGGTCTGCGCTATCTGGTGGCCGACGGCTGGACGCAGCACGCGTTGCATCTGATTGGTCTCGCGATGGCGCTGCTGTTTCTGCCCATGGGGCTGCTCGGAATTGTTTTGCCCGCCATCATGGAAGAGGCTGGCAGCGGCGCAATCGGTGGCGCGAGTCGTGTCCTCGGTCGAATGCTGGCGGCGAATGTCCTCGGCTCGGTGGCGGGCGCGTTGGCGGCCGGATTCATCCTGCCGGGTTGGCTTGGACTGTGGGGCGGCGTGCTCTGGCTGGGAGCGCTGCTCCTGGCGTGCGGCCTCTGGCAATGGGTACGCTGGCCGAGCGCGAGCGCACAGTGGAAATTCGGAGCGCTCACCCTCGTTGGCTGGTTTGCGAGTTTCTGGTCATTTGCGCACGTCGACCTCGCACGCGTGCAGCTCGCGTCCGCGCAGGACGAACAGTTGGTGGCGCTCGCGGAAGGCACGCACGGAATCGTTGCGGTGGTCGAGCGTCCCGGTTCGCGACGGCTCAAGCTCAACAATCATTACGGACTCGGCGGCACGGCCTCGACGGGCGACGAGCGAATGCAAGCTCACCTTCCGCTCTTGTTGCATCCGGCGCCGCGTCGGGTTGCGTTCCTCGGCCTGGGGACGGGGATCACGGCCGGCGGCGCGATGTTTCATCCCGTGGAGCAGGTGACAGTGATGGAGCTCGTGCCCGAAGTGGTGACGGCGTCGCGCATGCATTTTCGAGCTGCCAACGCAGGGGTGCTCGACGACGCGCGAACTCGCGTGGTCGAGGACGACGCGCGAAATTACCTCCGCGGTTCCGGAGAACATTTCGACGTGATCATTGGCGATCTCGTCGTCCCGTGGCGTCAAGGGGAAGGTTCGCTGTTCACCCTGGAGCAGTTCACTGCGGCGCGCCGGGCGCTGGCACCGGGCGGAGTGTTCTGTCAATGGCTGCCGCTCTTCCAACTCTCCGACACTGAAGTGACAATCCTGATACGGACGTTCCTCACGGTATTTCCGCGCGCCCAGGTGTGGCGCGGTGATTTCTCTCCATCGGAACCGGCGATCGCGCTGATCGGCGGCACCGGCGAGATCACGGCGGACGAGGACGACGTGCGCCGCCGACTGCGCGAAATGCGACCCGACGACGCAAACCCGGAATTGAGTTCACCGGAATTTTTCTGGATGCACCGAGTGGGTGTGATCGAGGCGGCGGATCTGCCGTCAGGCGAAACGCGGATCAACCGTGAGGACCAACCGTGGATCGAGCTGCTTGGACCGATGCAGCACTCAGGTGAGAGCCAGGAAAAACTATTCACCGGCCGCCGCCTCCAGGCGTGGCTCGAGCATCTGCGTTTGCGGTCGCGGGATCGCGTTCGGCCACTTGTCGGCGACGCCGCTACCGCGGAGGCGGCGGGGGGGAGT
>DAITQE010000256.1:0-1512 GCA_036833235.1 Opitutus sp. | reverse complement strand
AGTTTTGCGGAGGTGATCCTCCAACTGGCGGAAGGAAATTCCGCCGGCGCTGACGCTGAACGGCAGCGTCTGAAAACGCTGCTGCCCGACGCCCTATTTCAGCAGCTGTTCCGCTGAACGCGCGGTGGCGTTGATCAGACGTTGTCGTCCTCACCACCGCGGCCTTTCCCACCGTTGGCCGGTAGATGGTGCGGCAGGAAAAGATAGTAATTCATCAGCCACCAACTGCGGGATGAGCGGTAGAACAATGCGGGAAAGCCAAGCGCGCCAACTCCGGCCAGCACAATGGCTGTCGTCGTACTGATGACCTTGTAATAGGCCAGGAGCATGACCGGGAGAAGAAAACCGACAAGCGTCACGCCGTAGTTCAGCGACATCGAACCAAGGAAAAAACCTTCATCATTGTCTCGCTCGAAGCGGAAGCCGCAGTTTGGGCAGATTTTGTTGAGCTCGAAAAACGTGCCGGATTTGAACAGCGTGCGGCTGCCGCAGTTTGGGCACCGGTTGGTTAGGCCTCGAGCAACGATCTGGATGCGAGTAACTTTCATTGGCACTCGCACGGTAATCACGATCTCGGCCAAATCTACACGAAAGTCGCGTGCCGATTCTCCTATCGGTGGGTCCTGTGCGCCAACTGGCTCACTCTTGTGCCCCGTAGTAGCCGTGGCCGCGAGCGAAGGAGGTGGACGAACCACCACTCGCTCATGCTCGCAGCCACATCCCTATAAATGCTGCGTTTAATCTCTCGTGCAGTGATCTCGCGCCAAAAAAAAAGGCGCCCCGAAATTCGGGGCGCCTCGCAAAACCAAAGGCTTAAGCGCCGAGCTGGTAACGCGTGAACCGACGAACCTGAATATTTTCGCCGATCTTGGTGATCTTCTCGGTGATGATCTCCTTCACGGTTTTTTCCGGCACTTTCACGAACGGCTGATCCAGCAGGCAGATCGTCGAGTAGAACTTGTCGAGCTTGCCTTCGACGATTTTCTGCACCGCGGCGGGTGGCTTGCCGAGCACCTGCGCGGCGGCAATTTCGCGTTCTTTTGCGAGATCGGTCTCCGGCACCTGATCGCGCGAAACGTACAGCGGATTCGCGGCGGCAATCTGCAAGCAGACGTCTTTGCAGAGCTGTTTGAAATCGTCATTGCGCGCAACGAAGTCGGTCTCGCAATTGATTTCAATCAGCACGCCGACTTTGCCGCCGACGTGAATATAGCTCTCGATCAAGCCTTCCTTCGTGGTGCGGTCGGCCTTCTTGGCAGCGGAAGCGGCGCCCTTCTTGCGAAGGATCGTGGTCGCTTCATCGACATTACCATTGGCCTCGGTGAGAGCTTTTTTGCAGTCGAGCAAACCGGCGCCCGTGGCGGAGCGCAGGTCGTTGACCATTTGAGCAGTAATCGTGACAGGCATTGAAGAAGTGTATTCGCCGTTAAGTTACTCCGCCTTGACGATGGCACGCTTCGGCCGCGCAATCTTGGGCTTCGGGGCAACGATCTCGACGTCACCCTCGACCAC
>DAITQE010000255.1:1991-5793 GCA_036833235.1 Opitutus sp. | reverse complement strand
ATGCGTCGCTCACGATGGGACTCAGCTCAGAGCAGAAAATCATGATTTTTCCGGGATACGGCAGGTGCCGCATCTGGGTCACCAGTTCCACTCCATTAAGATGCGGCATGTGGTGATCGGTGATCACAAGATCGTAGGCGGACGGATTGGCCGTGATTCGGTCCAGCGCCTGGCGGCCATCGCTCACGCATTCGATTAGGTGACCTTCGCGACTCAGCGCGATACGCGCGACTTCGCGCAATTCCCTCATGTCGTCCGCGTAGAGGATGCGCAGCAATTTCTTCGTCGGCACGGTCTCGTTTGGCGACATTGAGAAGGAAGTTTCGGTGAACATTTGGCGGTTCTAGATTATGACATAGACATCGACTCCAGAGTGCCGGAGGTGTTCTGCAAAATACCTCGAAAACCTCCTTGAAACATATCAGGTAAACCCCGGTATGCGGAGTAGGTGAATGGATTCGGTTGGTCGGCTGAGGCGCTCATCCGGTTCTGCGTTGGCGGACGTCGCTGACGGTCTTCTTATTGGTACTACCGGTGATGTGACGCCGGCGCAGCTGATAAATCACGTCGTGGCGGTGAACCGTAACGCGTCCAGCGATACTAAACCCATGTAAACGCTATGAAAAATTCCCTAAAGCTCACCGCCTTGCTGGCTCTTGCCGCGGGCGGAATTCTCTCACTGCCGACCGGCTGCGCCGGCACGGCCACTCGCCAAAGCACCGGTGAATACGTCGACGATGCCTCCATTACCGCCAAAGTGAAGGCGGCTTTCGTCAAAGATCCGGTGGTGAAGGCTCTTCAGGTCGATGTTACGACCTTCAAGGGCAACGTTCAACTCAGTGGTTTTGTTGACACCGCAGAGCAAAAATCGCGTGCGGCTCAGATTGCCGCAGGCATTGGAGGCGTGACCAACGTCACGAACAACATCACGGTCAAGTAAGCGATTTGGCGTTTGAACCGCAGAGCCGGCCGTTGTCCGCGGCCGGCTCTTTTTTTCTGTGATCAACTGGAAAGTCCCAGCCGCGATAGGCTGGCTCCGATCTCGGCGCTCTGCGCCAACCGCCAAGTGTAGGTTGCGCGCTCGCCGCGCAACGTTCGGTTGGTCCATCGCGCCACGATCTCGTTCGCCAAAGCCGTTGCGCGGCGCGCACGCAACCTACACCGGAGGGTTTCCGTATCTGCCCCGTATCTGCGAGCGTGACAGGCTGTATCGCATCTCCGCGCGCCCTAATTTCAGCCGACACTTGGCAAACCAGAATGCGTCCGCTCAACTCTAACCGATGCGAATACCCCCTTCGGCATGCTTGGCGTTGTTCACTTTTGGCCTAGTTTTATCGGCGTTCGCGCTTCGGGTGGACGCGGCAGCGGGCCGCGAATGGAGCACCTACCTGGGTGACAAAGGAGCGAGCCACTACTCGACGCTGACCGAGATCACGCCTGCCAACGTGACGCAGTTGGAGGTCGCGTGGACTTGGGCGGCAGGCGATGCACGCCCTGATTCGACGCAGATCCAGTGCAATCCTCTGATGATCGACGGCGTGCTCTACGTCACGACGCCTCAACTCAAACTAGTGGCACTCGAGGCCGCGACGGGTCGTGAGCTTTGGCGCTTCGTGCCGGCCGACGCGGGCGGCGTTAACCGGGGCGTTTCGTATTGGGCGGACGGCGACGACCGTCGAATCCTGTTCGGATCCAATCAGTGGCTGCATGCGGTGGATGCGCGCACCGGAAAGCCGATCCTGGCATTTGGCGAGCAAGGGCGCATCGATCTTGGCAAGGGGCTCGGTCGCGACGTATCAGGACTTCAGATTCAGGCTAACACGCCCGGTGCCATCTTTCGGAACTTGATCATTCTGTCGACGCGGGTGGGCGAAGGTCCCGGCCGGGCGGCGCCAGGCTATATTCGCGCGTACGATGTCCGCACCGGGATGATGGTTTGGATTTTCCACACGCTTCCGCATCCAGGTGAGCCTGGTTACGAAACATGGCCGGAAGATGCGTGGAAACACGTGGGCGGTGTCAATGTGTGGACCGGGATGACAGTGGACGAGGAACGCGGGCTGGTATTTTGTCCGGTTGGTTCAGGGACGTTTGACTTCTGGGGCGGAGACCGGCGGGGAAACAATCTTTATGCGGACTGCCTCCTCGTGCTCGATGCAGCGACTGGGCGGCACGTCTGGCATTATCAATTTGTGCACCATGATTTGTGGGATCGTGATCCGCCCGCTCCGCCGACGCTGCTAACGATCCACCGCCAAGGGGTGAACATCCCGGCCGTGGCGCAGGTCACAAAATCCGGTCACGTATTCGTGTTCAACCGCGAGACGGGCGAACCCTTGTTTCCCATCGAGGAGATCGCGGTGCCGACGTCGGATCTCGCTGGTGAAGTAACGTCACCGACACAACCGTTGCCACTAAAACCGGCGCCATTTGCGCGCCAGATTTTCTCGGCGGACGAGATTACGAATCGCACACCGGCGGCGCACAGGGCGGTGTTGGAGCAGTTCGTACGATTGCGGGCGCATGCACGTTTTGCACCGCCGAGTCGTGAGGGCACAATTATTTTTCCAGGATTCGATGGAGGGGCGGAGTGGGGTGGTGCGGCAGCCGATCCCGACGGCGTGCTGTACGTGAACGCGAACGAAATGGCGTGGGTACTCACGATGATCAGTGCCGGTGGAGGGAGTTCGCTGGGCGAGCAGGTTTATTTGCGAAATTGCACGGGCTGTCACGGGGCGGATCGACGTGGCAATACGGCCCAGAACATTCCGTCGCTGGTGGATTTGAAGCAGCGACTGACGCGAGCTCAGGCGCTGGACGTGATCGCGCACGGACGGGCCGTGATGCCGTCGTGGGGCTTTTTGAGTGAAGCGCAGCGCGAAGCCGTTGTGTCATTTTTGATGGGCGACGCGTCATCTGCTGGGCCGGTTGAAGCGACGGCGCCGGGGCCGAACGCGCCGCCTTACACGCATACGGGCTACAACCGGTGGGTTGACCCGGAAGGCTATCCTGCGGTCAGACCACCGTGGGGCACGCTCAACGCGATCGATCTCAACACGGGGGAATATCGGTGGCGCGTGCCGTTGGGCGAATTCCCCGAGCTGACCGCGCGCGGTATCCCGCAAACTGGGACGGAGAACTATGGCGGTCCCTTGGTCACAGCGGGCGGGCTGATTTTCATTGGTGCGAGCAAGGACGAAAATTTTCGCGCATTCGACCGCAAAACGGGCCGGGAACTGTGGCGGGTAAAATTACCCGCGGGCGGCTATGCGACTCCGGCGACGTATGAAGTGGGCGGGCGACAGTTCGTGGTGATCGCCTGCGGTGGCGGAAAAATGAATACGAAGAGCGGTGATGCGTACGTGGCTTTCGCGCTGCCGCGGCGATAGGACCGGACGGAGCCGATCCCTCCCTTAAAAATCAAGGAGACACAAGCCGTTGGTAATTACCACACGAGTTAAAATCTGGATCGAGAGTCGCCTTGGCGCGCGGAGTGTGTTCCCTTCCCCAATTGATCCCCAAGACTCTCATCGACGTTCCGGCCTGCGCGGGCTGTGGCACCTGTTGCCGGCTGGTGGTTGAACTCGCAGCCACGGACGATGTGCGAGAGGATTTTATCGTGCGCCACGAGGGCGTGAGTTGCATGGATCAGCGAGGCGACGGCTCGTGTGTTGCGCTCGATCCGGCAAGCAAACTTTGCACCATCTACGAGCGGCGTCCGCAGGTTTGTCGAACGTTTGAACGCGGAAGTGGTTTGTGCCGCGCGGTGCTTGCCCGTTATCCCCGAACGACAGCGGCGCCG
>DAITQE010000255.1:0-1981 GCA_036833235.1 Opitutus sp. | reverse complement strand
CGTCCAACGAAAGAAGCGGATCGCCCTCAGGCGATCCGCTCGTGTCAGTGTGACTACCCAGCGGGAACCGCTGGAAAGGTATGCGATGTTTGACGGGTCAGACCGCGCGTGATTTGCGGACCATCACAGCGACGCCGATGATGGCGAGGACACCGCCGCCAACCATGTACATCACGTGCTTGGGCTGGCGAGCGCCGCCGTCAACTGCGTTGGCGACTTGCGTGCCTGCGGTGGCTGCTGCGCCTGCGACGGAGTCCTTGCGATTAAGACCCTGGACAAACAAGAAGATGCCGAGAGCGATCAGGATAATGCCGATAATATTTTTCATGGGGATGATTGAAGTTGCCCGACGACGGACCCCGCCGGTTGGCGTGCGTTCCCGAAGCGCGGATGATGGCGGAGTTTGTACCGGTGGTTCTCATTCGCCCGCTTGCCGATCTGACCGAACAATGGCAGCGGTTTGGAATGAGCAGCCAAGCCCAATTCCCCGAGGAAACCACGGATGACGGCGAGTTCCAACGCCAGGAAGATGCGTTTCGGAACTGGGTGTCGAACGATGCCTCAACGCCCTACGCAGTGGCTGCGGGCCGCTATCATTTGTACGTTTCGCTCGCCTGTCCGTGGGCACATCGCACCGTGATCGTTCGGGCTTTGAAAGGGCTCACGGCGGCGATCGATCTTACGGTGGTCGATCCAATCAGGGATGAAAGAGGATGGGCCTTTCGGGATGGAGCCGGTTACAGCCAAGATCCAGTAAATGGCTTCAAGTTTCTCCGCGATGCGTATGAGGCCACGTCGCCCGGCTATCATGGACGCTTCACTGTCCCCGTATTGTGGGACAAGCAGACCCGGCGCATTGTCAGCAATTCGGAGGACGATATCTGCCGGATGTTCGATGACGTATTCGCGCCCCTGGGACGTTCGGCGGTGTCACTATTTCCTCCGCGATGCGACGAGGAACATACGGCGCTCGCCCGCGAGATTTATGAGAACGTGAATAATGGGGTTTACCGCGCCGGTTTCGCCACGACGCAGTCGGCGTACGAGCGCGCGTGTCGTGAGGTGTTCGCGATGCTGGATCGCTGTGATGAGAAACTGGCGGCGCGACGCTTTCTGCTCGAACCGCAGCCGGTGGAGGTGGACTGGAGATTATTTTGCACGCTGGTGCGTTTCGACGTCGTCTATCATGGGCATTTCAAATGCAACCTCCGCCGCATCGTGGATTATCCAAACTTGAGCGGATATCTGCGTGATCTTTACCAGCAGCCGAGCATTGCTGAGACGGTCAATTTTGATCATATCAAACGCCACTATTACGTGACGCATGATGAATTGAATCCGACTCGTATCGTGCCCCTCGGTCCGCTGCTTGACCTCACTGCGCCTCACGGTCGAGAGCGGCTCGCGTGAACTCGCATCCGGGCACTCGGTCGTTACTCGTTCTCGCCGGAATTGAGAAAACGAGAAAGAGAATGAGGAACGAGAACGACCTGGCATTACGACAAACATGGTGTCGCATCGTCTAACTAAACTAACGTCTCGCATGTTTAAGAGGTCTGACGGAGGGCCCGTCCGCTTCGGGTGCGGCAACCCGTGGCGAGGCTTGCCCGCTTCGGCGGGAGCGAAGCGGCGTGGCCTTTCACGCCTTCACTGAGGGCTCGCCACGCCGGCGTGTTGTGCGTGTCTTTTCGACATGCTCGACGTGTTCACCTGGTGTCTGACCGTCGCGTTGATGGTGATCGGGATCGTTGGTGTGATCGTGCCGCTATTGCCGGGGACGACGCTCATCCTGGCAGCGGCCATCATTCACAAACTCATCCTCCCGACGGATCTTTCGTGGACGGCTGTCGGCCTTATCGGCATATTCTGGCTCTTCTCAATCCTCGCCGATTTCGGCGGCGTGATCGTCGGCACCCGCATGTTTGGTGGCAGCAAATGGGGTATGGCCGGCGCGAGCGGGGGTGCGTTCGTTGGCTTGTTC
>DAITQE010000254.1:0-5818 GCA_036833235.1 Opitutus sp. | reverse complement strand
TTACAGCCTCACACACGTTTACGCTGGCCCGCTTCGGAGCCTGACCGTAATCGGCGAGAATGATGAGAGCGACCACCGCGAACGTGAATACCGTTACCGCATTAGGCGCGTTCACCACGGCTGGTACAGGGAACCCGAGAGCCCCGAAAAATTGGGCGGCGGCATAACCGCTGACCGTCAGGAGAGAAACAACATGAAGAATGGTTTTCATAGAGAGATGTCTTGGCCTCTCTATTGCACCGGTCGTGCCAGCTCGCACATAAATCCCCAAGCAGTTATCCCATTGACGATTAAAAAATCATCATTCCATTCCGAACCCCCGTACCCAAGTTGTGCGTACGAAATTTGGGAACCGCTTTTCCCAATACCGGGATAATTCCGCACCGCGGCAGCCGCAACCAAAGTATACGGGTCTCCCGACCCGTGCCCGTCCATCACGGGGGACCCGTATTACTCAAAAATCGTCGCGGCGCGACGACGTGGATCGATACGCCTAATGCCGCGGTGCGGCCTGAAGCGGCCCCGCCAGAAAACGAAACGGCGCGGCCAAAGCCGCGCCGTAGATTCCAGAACCTGCTGCTTTCCTTAGTCCCAGTAACCTTCATAGAACCGATAAGAGCTACCTTCCTGCTCCCAACGCGGTGGCACCCACGTGGCGCCTGAACGTGGCGGCACGGTCCAGTGTCCACTCACCCACTCGTAACGATTGTTTCGCCACGTCCAGTATCCACCGACCCAGACGTAATCGGACGACGGGCGGGCAGTAACGACCTCCTGCTGCGGGGCCGGCGGTGCTTGGGTTACAACGATTGTGCTCTGGGTACTCGGAACGGGCGTAGCATAGACGGTGGGGGGTTGCCCGGTCGATGTGACCACGGGAGCGCCCGGAGGCGGAGCGGATACGACGTGCGATTCGGGTTCGGACGCGCAGCCACCCAGCATGGCAGCCATGCCGCAGAGCGCGAGCGCAGGTGCGAGCAGCGCGCGCAACGGAGCGGCATTAGGGGTGAGAGTTTTTGTTTTCATAACTCTCGGCCAGACCTCCAAATCGACCGCGTGTTCTTCAGCAAATCCCCTACCGTACTGAGGCCTCCGATTCAGCCGATATCTTTCAGCGATCAACCTGGCCCGCACATCGCGTGTTGCCGGCTATGTTTCCGATCCGACTTCAAGTAACGCAAAACGACCTGCGCACAGCCACGTCATCTTGCGTGCTTTTCCGAAACGCGCGGGGCTAGTGCGCAGCCGCTGCTGCTACGATGCGTGGCGCTGGCTTGTTCCGCCAAAGGAGGAATAAACCAAGAAAAACCACCGCAAGAATCGAGGGAATCATAACAAGTTTTCCGAGTGACTCCAATCCGGCGGATGCCTGGATTTGCGTCCACTGCGTTGCAAGTTCGGAGCCCGGCGCCGCCGCTTTGAACGTATCGACAGTTTGCCCCGTAGGGACTCGCACCGCGATCGCCCTGTCGAACCATCGTCCGACCAGCGGCACAATGAAGCTCGCGCTCAACATGCCCGCGCCGCCCATAATCGCGAGGCCGAGCGCGCCGGTTTTAGGGAAACGCTCGCTCACCGTGCCCAGCATCGTCGGCCAGAAAAAACATACGCCGACCGCGAACACGGTCGCCGCCGCGAACAGCATCACGCCCGTCGTGTGGCTCATGGCGTAAAGTCCCAATGCACTCAGGATCGCGCTAAAAACCAACATGCCCGGAGGCGAGACGCGATGCACGAACACGCCGGCAAATTGCCGACCCAGCCACTGCAGGCCCGTGATCCACACGAGCACCAGAATCCCGGAAACGCCGGCGTTGCTCATGATCGCGGGAATCCAGTTTTCCGCGCCGAACTCCGTCGCCGCGGTCAAGAGCATGCAGCCAACCATCACGAGAAACAGCGGATTGAGGCACGCCAGCCACATCGACTTCGTCGAGACACCGTGCTCCACGCGCTCGGTGCGGGGGAAAGCCTGCCCGATAAACATGAACGCATAAATCGCGAGCGGGATCAGCATCGTGGCAAACTGCACCTTCCACCCCAGATGCATCTTGCCCAACGCGAACGCCGTCAGCCCGCCGATCACGAGTCCGCCCGGAAACCACGCATGGAAATGATTCAACTTCGTCGTGCGGTCGGCGGGAAAAATCGTCGCGATCAGCGGATTCGCTGCAGCTTCCACCGAGCCATTGGCGATGCCGAAGATCAGCGAACCGGCAAACAAACTCCAGTAATTCCACGCAAAAATCGTCAGTAAAATGCCCACGACGTGACCGAACGTCGCCAGCCCCATGATCCGCCGCATGCCGAGTGTATCGCACAACGGTCCGCCGAAAACCATGGCGACCGTAAATCCCCACAGTGCCGCACCATTGATCACCCCGACCTGCTCATACGAAAGTTGAAACTCGGTATGCCAGGCTTCAACCGCAGCGGTGCGGATCGCGAAGCTCATGGCCGTTACGATCAATGCCATGCAACTGGCCGTGAAGAGACGTTGAGAATTCATAGTAAAGGACTCGACGGGTGACGATGAGCCTGTCGGGGTGACAGGTTGAAAGCGCGACGACTCAAAATGGTAAACGTTGCGCTGTCCAAGGGGAATTTCAGGGAACGGCTACCTCCCAAAAAATCCGTTTTACAAATCGAGCAGCCGGTTGCGCGACCGAACATAATCACCAGCTTCGCGTGAGATTTGATCTTGGTAGCGGCGGTCGTCCGAACCGCCACCGCTCGCGGCATGGTCGTCGGGTCGGCCGCTACCATCGGAAGCCGTCCAAACCTTTACGACTTCGATGTCAGATTTTTAAGACCTAAAGCTCCACTCGCTTCCCGCCCGAGGCCGCTGATTCGTAAATCGCCTCGATAATCGCTATATCGCGGCGACCCATTTCTCCCGGCACCGCGGTATCGCGTTCTTCCAAAATACACTGAGCAAAGTCGTCCATCTGCACAGCCTGCTGCTTCGTGTTGGGAATATGTAACGGCCCGCGGCTCGTCCGGCCATCGATGCCGCCGTAGCCATAAGCTGGAGCAAGTTCGAACCAGTCATGGGTGCTCTCTGCGCGAAAGCTTCCCAGGCCTTCCCCATAACTCGTGAACCCTTCACCTATCGTCCCACTGGCAAACTCCATCGTCCAGTGCAGAGCTTCCTCCACTTCATTAAACAACTCCGGCCGCGTCTTCTGATCCTCGCGCGCTGTCACCGCAACGGGAGCGACTGCCCCGGCCGCCCGGCAGCCGGCCTGCACCACGTAAATACCCATGTCCATCAGTGGTCCGCCACCCGCGAGTTTCTTGTCGACCCGCCACGCGCGCTGGCCGAATCGGAAGCCATTCGCGCCCCGCATTCGCGTGAACGGCCCAAAAGCCGGATCCCGCGCGAGCCGCTCCATCTCGATATGATGCGGTTCGAACTGCAATCGATAGCCGATCGACAGCTTTTTCTTCGCCGCCCGGCACGCCGCAATCATCTCATCGCACTCCCGTACGCTCACTGCCATCGGTTTTTCGCTGATCACGTGCTTGCCCGCTTTTGCAGCGCGCACCACGAAATCGCGATGCGTGCCCGGTGGGGTCACCACATAAATGATATCGATGTCCGGATTATCCGCGACGCGGTCCATCGTCTCGTAACTGTACACGTTCCGCGCCGGCAGCTCGTATCGCTTTTGCCAATGCGCAGCTTTCGCCGGCGTGCCCGTGATCACACCGGCGAGCCGACAAGATTTGGTTTCGCGCAACGCCGGTGCGAGCTGATAGGTCGCGTAGCTGCCCAGTCCGAGCAGAGCGATCCCGAGCTTTTTCGTCGGAGTAGACTCCGCAGCCCGCATGTGTCGCGGGAGGGTCAGAGCCGCCGATGCGATGGAGAGCCGGCCAATGAATTTCCGACGGGTTAACACAGGGGAGGCGATCGAGTTCATGGGACTTCAAACGGGGTTGGGTTGAACGCCCTCACGTTGCCCGCAACGTCCCGATTCGCCAGTTTAGTTTCGCGAATTTGAGCCGCGAATGGACCGGATGCAAACTGAGCGTCTGATGTAGGTAGCGCGCTCGCCGCGCTACGTTCGTCTCGCGAGCCGTTGCGCGGCGAGCGCGCAACCTACAGCTCAACGCGAGCTGGCGGCCGACAAATTGCGACGCCGAGCAACTCACCTCGACAGAATTTGACCGCCTCCGGCGCAGGCCCGCTACCTGCGGTCCGCTGATCGCTCAAATTTCAGTCACAGGACCCGGCGACTCTGACGCGCCGCTCGCAGGTTTTCGAGAGCGGCCACCACCGCGACGCGCGGGCTTCACGTCGCCCTCGTTGCCGGTGCTTTCGCTTTGAGCCGCGGTAGCGGATTCGTTGGCGAATTTCGAAGCCTTGGCGTTAACCCAGAGCTCGCCTTTGGCGTTTCGGTTAAACCAGAAAATCTCTCCAGCGTGTTCAACAAACACCGGTTTTTCGCGCGGCTTCTCCGGCACTTTCAATCCCGCACCCACGAGAGCGGAGGTCAATTCATCGACGTTCTTGCCGAACTCATCCGCAACGCGATCGAGCTTGCCCGCGAACGAACCCGTCTTGGTTTCTTTGAGCAAGGAACGAATGGCCGCAAAAATCGCCGCCATTTCCGTTGCGCCCGCAGGCGCATAAGTCGCGGCAGCCGTCGATGCGGGCTCCAAGGGCAATTCGACCGACTTCGCACTTTCCGCCGTTTGACCAGCGGGAGTTTCCGGAGCAGTCGAAGTTTCCAGCGCAGCCTCACCTTCGGTTTTCGGCGCGGCATCTTTCGCCACCTCTGATCCCGCAACAGGCGCTTCGATCTTTTCGTCGCCGCGTTTTTCGCGACCATTGATCCAGAATCCGCCGCGTGAATCTTGGTTTAACCACCAAATATCACCGCCGATCTCTACTTCGATCGGCTTATCCGTCGGCGTCGGCGGCAAAACGAGTCCAAGGCCCGTAAACCCGGCCAGCAGATCCGCTTCGCTGCACTTCAACGCTCGCGCGAGAAAGCTCGCGCTGCCTGAACCACCGGGTCCGCGACGATTGCGCCGCATCAATGGTCGAATCTTTTCGAGCAGCGCCGGGCCCTGCGGCAGCACGGCGCCTCCGCTCACACCGGGTTCCGGGTTCCGCGTTCCGGGTTCCGCGTTTCGCGTTCCGGGTGCTGGGTTCCGGGTTTGGGATTCGGGGTTCCGCGTTCCATGTTCCGGGGTGCGATGACCGGGCTTCGGCTTCTGCGTTTCAGTTGGCGCAGGCGCAGGCATTTCAGTCTGCTGCGCGGCCGTTTCGCCACGGTGGTGGCGGATCGCCTCGGTTTTGTGGCTGCCGCTTTCCGGCTTCTGTTCTTCAGCCGTTTCAGGTGTGACCTTGGTGGCTTGAACCACCCGGAAAACGGGCCGTGGTTTTTCGCGCGTGTTGATCCAAACCTCACCACGCCGGTTGATGTTCACCCAATAAAGATCGCCGTCGTATTCGACGTAAACCGGCTTCGCATTTTCGTCGGCGGGTATCTGCATGGCACACTCCACCAATGCGCCTTTGATGTCCTCTTCCGACAACCCCCACTTTTTCGCGAGGTAATCAGTCCCGACCGACATGCCGGGGCCGCGCTGATTTCGTCGCATGTGCGGCTTCAGCGCGTCGAAGAAACTCGGCAGTTCGCCCTCGGAATCCAGCTGGTCCCATTCGTCTTTTTCGGCTGGCTCGTCTTCCGGCGCATCGGGATCGCTGTCACGCGACGTATCGATCGGCTTGCGGAAACCATCTTCCGGCGCGGATTTTTCTTCGAGAAAGCTGGCGGATTTTTCTTCCGCCGCCGGACCGTTGGAG
>DAITQE010000253.1:0-5822 GCA_036833235.1 Opitutus sp. | reverse complement strand
GCGGGTGCTTGACCCCGCCCAACCAGGCAATGCCGCCGTGAAACGCGAGAGAGATGAGCAAGCCGATAATGAGATCGCGACGCATGGTAGTGAACGGGCTGACGGTTATCTGCCGGTGGGACGCAACCGCGTCTCGACGGAGACCTGCTGGATGCCAGCTTTTCGTACTTCATCGAGTGCACGAACGGTGATGCCAAACTTGGCTTTGTCGTCGCCAGCAATCAGCACCCGCGGTTCCGGAACTTGGGTTTTGTATTGTTCCAATCGCGGACCAATCTCGGCGAGGCTGATCAATTCTTTGTTCCAGTAGCATGTTCCCTGATCGGAAACCTGCAGTGTGACCGAATCATCCGTTTTCGGCGCCGGGTTGTTCGATGCAACCGGAAGATTCACGGGCACCGACACAATCTTGTTCAATGAAAGGGTGAACAGCACAAACGTGGCGAGCAGGAAGAAGATGACGTCAATGAGAGGAATGATCTCGATACGCGCCTTCTTCTTACCTTCGTCAGGAACGACTACCTTGGTTACAGATCCGGCCATGTTGGTGAGAATTAACTAGGAGTAAGTGATACTGGATCGCTGTTCGCGCGGGCTTGCTTAGCTGGCTCCGGGCGGGCGCACTCGCGTTTCAATCAGTACCTTCTGGAAACCAGCTTTGCGCACCTCGTCGAAGACGTAAACTGCCTGGTTGAAGAAAGCAGCGTCGTCGCCGTTGATCAAAATCCGGCCATCCGGATTCGAGTTGTGATACGCCTGAAGGCGCACTAAAAATTCCTCGAGAGTTAATGGGTCCTTATTCCAACCCAAGGTTCCCTCTGAGGTAACGGTGATCGTGACTGAATTCGATGGATCCCGCGTTTCGCCCGTTTCCGACTGCGGAAGAGCAACACCGCTCAAGCCCTCGGACTTGTTAAGCGAAAGCGTGAACAGAACGAACGTCGCAAGCAGGAAGAAGATAACGTCGATCAGAGGAATGATCTCGATGCGCGCCTTCTTCTTGCCGCCGCTTTTGCCGCCGCCTGATGATCCGGCCATGGTATTCGATTGGGCTGGAGTGAAACGAGTCTTCCTTACGAGCCGCCGTTAGCTCGAGAAAGGGGCGTTCGACTCGGACTTCTTGATCAGAATCTCGAGGGCGTTGGACGCGTCCGCCACCTCGTGTTTGGCTTCTTCGGTGCGAGCGTTGAGGTAATTGTAAGGGAGAAGTGCTGTTACGGCGATGGCCAAACCGCACATCGTCGCGATGAGCGCCTCGGCCACACCACCCGTGATTGTGCCAGCGGCCGCTCCGATGTCGCCGGCGCCGGTATTGAGGGCGCCGAACGTTCGCATCATGCCGGTGACGGTGCCAAGCAGGCCGAGCAAGGGGGCTGCGGTGATGGCGGTATCCAATGTGGCCATACCCTGCTGAAACCGGGCGAGCTCCTGGCTCGAAGCGCGGATGAATGCGTTCGAGAGGGAGTATTCTTTATTCGTCAGCGTGTACACCAAGATGCGGGCGACGAAATCCTTGCTCTGCCGGCCAATGGCCAACGCGCCTTCGATGTCGCGCTTCTCGACGCTTTCCAGCATTTTTTCAACGACCTCGGGTTCGCGGTTGCTGTTCTCCCTCATGATGAACAGAAGGCGTTCGACGATGACGGTGACGGCAATGAACGAGAGTAGCAGAATCGGCCACATGATTTGCCTTCCCGCGTGGAAAAGCTCGATGGGAGACATCGGGCTACCGTCTTGATTCGTGAGCAGGAATGCGAGGGGGAGGCTTTGGATGATCATAGGATGAGAGTTTAGGAGGAAAGCGCGATATAAGTGATGGGGAATGCGTTCGTCATGCTAGACGCAGCGATGCTAAAAGCATTCAAATTGGACCCCAAAAATCTAAGCAGGTAGCGGGCCGTTTTCAAAAAAAAAAACGCGATCGCAAATTCTGGAAGATGACAACGATGCCAGCATGTACTGCGGTATAATTCGGGGTATTTGATCGGGAATCGCGAACTAGGGGTCATCGAAACTAGCGTGTCAACTTACTTTCGGGGCAAGCTATTTAATGCGCATTAAACGCCAAGAAATGGTTGTTTCTCCGTGCACGGCAGCGACGTGTTGCCTTCGTGAAACTGTAAGCTTGATCGGCGGGACCATCGATGATGCGAAGGGCGGCGTGCGGGATTTAGCTTTCAGCTTTCAAATGGCTGCCCGACTAGGACTCGAACCTAGACAAAACGAGTCAGAGTCGTTTGTGCTACCATTACACCATCGGGCAGTGGGAAAAAAAGACTGAAGGGCTGAAGAACTGAACGGCTAAAAAAACTGGCGCGCGGAAGGGCTGAAAGCGGTTCCATTATGGCGCTTCAGCTTTTCAGTCCTTCAGCCTTTCAGTCTGTTTTTGGAGCCGGCGATGGGATTCGAACCCGCAACCGCCTGTTTACAAAACAGGTGCTCTACCATTGAGCTACGCCGGCGCGAAACAGGTCGCTATTCGACCATCAATTGAACTGTGAAATAACCGGAAGAATCAGCGTCTCCCGTCGGCTAAGAAGCGAAAATTGGTGGCTCCCCGGGGACTCGAACCCCGAACCTACTGATTAAGAGTCAGCTGCTCTACCATTGAGCTAGGAAGCCTTACAAGGGGCGAAAAAGCTCACGAACGGCTATGGGTTGTCAACTGCGATTTGGCTGGAGCAACGCGTCGCAAGCCAACGAAACACCTTCGTGAAACATCGAAGGATGTCGTTGGAATTTCGACGACGGCTAGACTGCAGTGAGGATGGGAGCAGCGCGAGTGCAACAAGGTGGGCACAACATTCCGAGAGTCGAATGCCCTTCAAAATTCGTCGGCGGCCTACTCAGCGTGCGGTGGCGAATCCGGCGTGAAGCCGTCGTACGCCCATCGACAGCCGCTCTCGTCCGGATGCGCGGCTGCGAGTCGCTCTCGCAATTCTTTCCAGCGCGGCGTCTGAACCCGCGGGGCGCTCAGGAGCTCACGTAACGGTGCCGTAACGAAACCGCGCTCCAACATGCGCGGGTGTGGCAGTTGAAGCACGTCTGAGGAACGCCTCTCTCCCTCGAAAACCAGCAGATCGAGATCCAGTGTTCTTGCGCCCCACCGTTCACCGCGAATTCGGCCGAACCCCTGCTCGATTTCGAGCAACGTGTTCAGCAGTCCCTCTGGACTCTCGCTGGTTTCGATGCCGAAAACCGCGTTCAGAAAAAACGGCTGCGCGGTCACGCCTACTGGAAGTGTTTCAAATATCGAAGAGGATACGATTCCGGTAGTTTCCGGTCGCGCGCGCAAAGCATCGAATGCTCCCTTGAGCATCTCGATCCGATTGCCGAGATTGCTGCCTGCCCCGACGAATGCCTGCCGTGACGATGCGATCATATACTCTAGAGTGGATGGCGTTCGCGGCGTAGCCGCACTGACACGCCGGCGAACTGGAAATCCACCGGCGGGTTTGGCTTGGTGATCTCCACGGTCACAGCACGGAGCATCGGGAATGCGCGCAGCAGTTCATCCGCGACGTTTTCAGCGAGCGTTTCTAGCAACCGGCGTTGTGAGCCTTCTATGATTTGGCGAACCACCGCTTGGACTGCGCAGTAGTCGATGGTTTCGTCGAGCCGGTCGCTCTTGCCCGCGGCTTCGAGCGGCAGTTCCAGTTCCAGCGTCGCGGAAAAATGCTGGCTGTTCTCCTTCTCGATCGGGAGAACGCCGTGGCGGGCGATGAAATGCAGTTCGCGCAGAATGAGTTTGTCCATGTTCAAGAAGGAGCGAATCCCAAACCGGCTTTAATCGCGTCCGCCATGCGCGCAAAGCGAGCCATTTCGCGAACATCGTGAACGCGCACCATGTGACAGCCTTGCTGGATTGCCCAAACGATCGTCGCACCGCCCGCCTCGATGCGATCGTCAACCGCCGAACCGCTGACGACACCCAGCGTGGATTTGCGCGACGTGCCGACCAGTACCGGATGGCCGAGCGCAACAATCTGGTTGAGCTGCCGCAAGACTTCCAAATTTTGTGGGACGCTTTTGGCGAAACCGAACCCCGGGTCGATCCAAACCTGATGCTCTGCGATACCAGCCGCTCGCGCGAGTGTGAGGCTGGCTCGTAAATCGAGCAAAACATCTTCCATGAATTCGCCGTAATTTCGGTCGAGCCGGTTGTGCATTAATATTACCGGTGCGTTAAGCTCGGTGGCCACGCGCGCCATTGGCGTGATGGATGGCGGCGGCTCCATTCGCGTGGCTGATTCCGCTCGTGCGATCTCGCGCCATTGCGATCGCGCCGAAAGATCCAACCCGTGCATCAGGCCCCAGACATCATTTATAATATCCGCTCCGGCCTCGATTGCGCTTCTCGCAACACTCGCTTTGTAGGTATCAATTGAAATGGGAACATTGGGAAACGCCGTCCGCAGCGCTGCCAGTGCGGGCAGAACCCGCGCCGACTCCTCTTCGGCCGCGACCACTGGCGCACCGGGCCTCGTTGATTCTCCACCCAAATCCAAAACGTCCGCTCCTGCCGCGATCATGTCGGCTGCGCGATCCACAACGGCGTGGGGATTCGGGAGCCGCCCGCCGTCTGAAAACGAATCCGGCGTCACATTCAAAATCCCCATTATCAGCGTGCGTTGCCCAATGACGGGCAGCGGACGGCGATGCGGACTTTGCGAGGACAACATGCTCATTGAATGGAGCAATCCGTGCCGAAGCTTTCCACCTTAAACCGCTTGGCAGGGCTGTTCCCGAAGGGGAAACCGGTCCGGCGCTTTGGGAGAATGTCGATTAACGAGTTCAGCAAATCCGCAGGAGTTGCTTGCCGGATAATGTACCGATAATTGAACCGATGGCGCAGTTGCGGGAAGAATGCCGCGCTTCGTGCACGTCGGTCCCGAGATGGCGTTCATCTTGAATTCAGCGCGCCTGTTTCGCAGCCGGGAAAGCGTGGCGTAAGCTGAGGCCCTCCAGACGATCATCCACTGATGCTTCACCTTGGCTATGAAACTTTGCTCCTCGTTGGCGCGGCGGCGCTGGCGGGTTCCACGCTCGCGGCGGTGACCGGCTTCGGCGGAGCGGCGGTCCTTCTTCCCGTGCTGGTCATCGCATTTGGCGCGCGCGACGCAGTGCCCATTCTCACCGTGGCTCAACTCGTCGGCAATGCCAGCCGCGTATGGTTTAACCGACGGGAACTCGATTACCGCGTCGTGGCATGGTTCACCGTCGGCGCAGTGCCGTTCGGCGTGCTGGGAGGACTGCTGTTTGCCCAAGCGCCTCTTGGGGCCCTGACCCGATTGCTCGGAGTCTTCCTTTTGCTGGTGGTCGTGTGGCGGCGATTGCGCCCCAAGGCGAACGTCAAACCTACGCAACGCGGGTTTGCGCTGATCGGAGCGGGAGCAAGCTTTCTCTCCGCACTGCTGGGGAGTGTCGGGCCGCTCATGGCGCCGTTCTTCCTGGCCTACGGCCTGGTGAAGGGTGCCTACATTGGCACCGAGGCCCTTTCGACGGTCGTGATGCACGCCACCAAGCTCTTCGCTTACCGTGGCGCCGCCGTGCTGCCCGGGTCGAGCATTGTGGCCGGTCTCGCGCTCGCGCCGATCATGGTGGCCGGATCCTGGATTGGGAAGCGACTGGTGGATCGCTTGCCCGAACGAGTGTTCGTGCTGCTGATCGAGGCAACGATGACGGCCGCCGGGCTGTTATTCGCGATCCGCGGGCATTGATCGCCTGTCAGGCACGGCGCCATGGCCCGACACTCGCGGCAGGCGGAGGGTTCGATCCGGCGAGATAGGTGACACATTGTCCGGGGACATAGGTTACACCTA
>DAITQE010000252.1:0-5827 GCA_036833235.1 Opitutus sp. | reverse complement strand
AACTGCTTCTCGTGGCTGCTTTCGAACTGAGCGTGCTCGTTGCCTTCGGTGGCGCCCTTGAATGGTCGACCACGCGTATCAGGCTGAGCGCTCGCGAGGGGAAGGGATTTGTGGAAGCGTATTTTCCGTTCCGCAACGCGAGTTCACGCATCGTAACGATCAAGCGTGCCGAGCCATCCTGCACCTGCACGACGGCGCACGTATCCGCGCCGCAAATCGCACCGGGAGGAAGCGGCGAAATCAAGGCGGTTTTCAATTTGGAGGGGCGTGCTGGACCCCAAATAAAAACGATTACCGTGACAACCGATGAAGTTGAAACAACGCCGGTGGTGCTTCGGCTGGACGTCAACATCCGGCCGATCGTGAGAATTGAACCGCAAAGGATCGAATGGAAATTGCACGAGCCTGGCGAACCGCGCTACGCCGACATTTACTTTGCACCGAAAGAAAAGGTGGCGATTTTGGGTATCGAAATCGGGGAGCCTAATTTCACCGCCACTCTTGTGCCGACGAGTGATCCCGTTCATCGCCGATTGAGAGTGGCGCCCAAGAACACGGAAATCCGGACGCAGAGCCAAATCGTAATCGTTGTTAGGGTTTTCGGAGCGACGCGCCTATACGCGGTAAAGGTGCGGGTTGGCAACACACCATCCGACGACAAAACCACCAAGCATCTGTGAAGCATTGAATTTAGAACGGTCGGTCGTTTCTCAGATAGATGCGAGCGCCCCCTATCTCTGAGATGAGTCGGTAGTGGGTGGTAACGTATTGGCCGAGTTCTGGAAAAGTCTCGTGGCTATATCTTGCTCGATCTATGAAAAAAAATGAGCCCGGACCCGTGACATCCACAAATGCGGCGGGGCTCGATCGAATAAAATCGGCCAGATAACGGGAACGGTAATAGTCTCGAAATGGCGAATCGAATAGCTCCAATGCGGTGTGAGCCTCGCGTGTCGCGTGACGGCGATTCGCCTCGACAAAATCGCGTGATTCCCAGCCCCACATTCCGACCGAATCGTCACTACGCGTAATTTGGAGTCGGACCGAGGTGGTCGTTTGTGAATAACCAATCGCCACTTGAGGTGGGTCTTGGCTTGACTCGGGTGGGTTAAAATGGGTTGAAATGGGGCACTTTGGGGCCGATAGATAGTCCCCAGCACATGGCGCAACCCGGCAAAGCTTTTTATACCGGCCTTTTCAGGCACTCCCTCGACGACAAGTTTCGGCTCACGATTCCGTCGGCGTGGAGGCTTGCGCATTCGGATGGAGATTCGTTTTTGGCCACGCCGCATCCCGACGGTTACATCGCCATCCTTCCGCCGGCCGAGGTTGAAAAACTGCACGCAAAAATTGCCCAAGTCGCATTGAGCGACGGCGCCGGCCAGGATTTTGCCGCGCGCTTCTTCGCGCAAACACAGTCGTTCTCTTTCGACAAGGCGGGTCGCGTCGGCCTCGAGGATGCGCTCATTGCGCACGCCGGAATTGAAAAAGAAGCGGTGCTTGTTGGATCGTTGACCAAGTTCAACATCTATGCGCCGTCGCGTTGGGCGAAGGTCGAGGCCCGCACGTCAGGTGAAAATTTTGGCGATCTCATGCGTCGCATGGGAATTTGAACATGCGTCGTTCTGCTCGCATTTCCACGGTCCGTCCCGTGCGCCAGCCGGTGAACCTCCGCAGGCCGCGCACTGCTGCGTCATGGATCGACGCCTTCGTCAATCGCAGCAAGAGCACGCTGCAAACAAAATGTTCGGCGCGTGCGAGCGCGGCCGCGGCTTTCCGGTTTACCGTTGCAACCCCCGATCCCCGTAGGCTGCGAGCTTGCTCGCGCCCAAACCGCGCCAGCAAGCTGGCAGCCTACGCTTGCAAAGCCATACCGGAAGACCGTGGCGTGGCGGGTATCCCGCGCGCAGTCTGGCCGGAAGTGGGCGGGGGCGCCCGCGCTTCCATGTGCGTGGTTCTCGTGATGCCGCGCGTGCGCTACAGTCTCGTGCTTCGCCGCGTCGCGAAAAATAAATTTCGTGCGAGGAGTCAGCCCAATGAGCACCGCGCTCGTTGAATCGTCGCTCGCGGCCATGAAGCCCGGTCATCAACCCGTCCTGCTCCGCGAGGTGTTGGAGTTTCTCGCTCCGCATGCCGGCGGGCGATATCTCGACTGCACTTTCGGCGGTGGTGGACACACGCGAGCGATCCTGTCCGCGGCACCCGACGTGCGCGTCATCGCCCTCGACCGCGATCCCGCCGCGCAACCACGCGCCGCCGTTCTCCGTGAGGAATTCGGTGAACGATTCGAATTGATCGACCGCGACTTCGGCCGTCTGGCCGAAATCCCCCAAGACAACTTCGACGGCATTCTCTTCGATTTTGGCGTGTCGTCGTTTCAACTCGACGAGGTCGAGCGCGGGTTTTCGTTCCGGCAGGATGCGCCCGCCGATATGCGGATGGATCCGCGCAGTGGCGTGCCCGCGTCTCTCTGGCTCGAGACCGCCACGGAAGAGATGCTCGTACGCGCGATTCGTGATTTTGGTGAAGAACACAACTGGCGTCGCGTGGTTCGCGCGCTGATCGCAGCGCGCGGGACCGGAGCGTTGTCGCGCACGACCTCGCTCGCCTCCGTCATTGCGGAAGCAATACCCTTGCGCGAGCGCCATACGTCGAAAATTCATCCGGCGACGCGGAGCTTCCAAGGTGTTCGCATCGCCGTGAACGACGAGATCGGCGCGATCGAACGCGCGCTACCCGCTGCGTTTGCAAAACTCGCCAGCCCCGCCGCGGCCACAGCCGCAAAAACATCGAGTAACCTATTGGGTTACCCGAGTCGTTTGGGCGGGGTGCTGTGCGTGATCAGTTTCCATTCGCTGGAAGATCGGCCGACGAAGCAGTTCTTCCGCCGGATGTGCGGGCAGCCGGAGAGCGCCAGCGACGCGACGCCGCAAGACCTGCGTGTGAAACTCGCTGAGCCGCTCACCCGCCGCCCTGTGTCTCCCTGCGACGACGAGATCGCCGCCAACCCGCGCAGCCGCTCCGCGAAGCTGCGCGCCCTCCGCAAACTTTAAGCCCACGCCTCTTTCGCCGATGAGAACGTTCGCCACCCACGGATTCGTCAATCAGCTCCTCGTGTACACCGTTGTGATGATCGGCTTCAGCGGCTCGATCGGGCTCGGCACCGTCTGGATGCGTCACCAGATTTCGATTACGGCGAATTCGACCAAGCAGCTTGCGGCGCGCATTGCCGACGTTGAGCGTCATCTGGAGGAAGCCACCGCGACGGCTGAGACGGAGCGGGACGCCAATGTCCTGCTGCGGCGAAACGTGGAATGGAACCTCGGCCTCGTGCCGCCGCGTCCGGAACAGATCATTCATGTTGCGAAGGACCCCGTCCTCCAACTCGCCGCGAAACGCGATCGCGGGTTGTTTGGTGATGCGCCCGCGATGGTTTCGATCCCGAATACGTTTCGGCGCTGACGATTATGTCCAAAGGCTTCGCCTCCAATTACCGCATCGTCCTGCTCGCGGTGGGCATGATCGCCTGTTTTGGCGGGCTGGGCGTGAGGCTGGTGTTTTTACACGTCATCGATCGAGAAGAACTTGTCCGCGTAATTGAAATAGCGCGACGCCAGATCATCGGCGAAAAAGCACGACGGGGCGACATCCTCAGCAGCCGATGGTTGCGGGCGGGCGCAGTCGCCGACCGGCCGAACGAGACCACCATTCTGGCTACCAGTCGTTCGTTGATTGTTCTGCAGGTCGATCCACAAATGCTCCGCAAGCAGGACGAGCCGAAATGGCCGGAGCTGGCCCGGCTCACGGGCATTTCGCTTCCGGAGCTTACGCGGATTTTCAACACGAAGACGCGCCCGATCGCTCCGGAGGAAAACCGGTCTGACAGCGGCATGGGCTTGTCGGTGAATTTTCACGACTCGGCCTCAGCCTCGGCCGATTCGTCCGCTGAAACCGCGGATGCAGATAACGAGAATCCGGCGCTCGATCAGGCGGTCGACGCCAACGGCGAGCGTCCGATCCGCTGGGCCAAGCTGAGCGAGTCCATCGCAGAGTCGACGTACACTCAAATCGAGGCACTCGGAATCAAAGGCGTTTACGGCACTCGGGTATATCGTCGGCTGTATCCGCACAATTCACTCGCGGCCCATGTCATCGGCTATGTGAACAAAGCGGGAGAGCCCGTGACGGGCGTTGAGCGTTACGCGGATTTTTATTTGCATGGCCGTGACGGCTGGCGCGAAGGCGAGCGTGATGGCAAAGGGCGTGAAGTGGCGCAATTTCGCACCCGTGAAGTTCCGGCGGCTGACGGCTATTCGGTGGTGTTGTCGATCGACACGACGGTTCAATACATGGTCGAGGAGGAACTCGATTTCCTCGCGAAAAAATACCAACCCGAGAAAATTACGATCATCGTCAGCGATCCGCGCACGGGGTTCATCAAAGCGATGGGGAACTATCCCAGCTTTAATCTCAATGAGTACAACAAGGTCCCCAAGGACGAACAGGGTTCAATGCGCAACGTGGCCGTCGCGGACCAATATGAGCCGGGTTCCACCTTCAAAATCGTCGCGGCTTCCGCCGCACTCAATGAGGGTTTGGTGAATCCGGGGACCTCGTTTGATTGTTCGCTCGAGAAGATCGATTACCTCGGCCGAACGCGCGGCTTGCCGAAGGAGGACCACCATTTTGGCATGCTGTCGGTCGCCGAGATCGTCGCGCATTCGAGCAACCGCGGTGCGGCGCAGCTGGCCATGCTGATGGGCGCGGACCGCTTCTATAAATACGCGCGGGCGTTTGGTTTTGGGGAGCTCACCGGTTTTCCGATTGGCGGAGAAGTCGAGGGAATGATGGCGTCGCCGGACAAGTGGGACTTGTTGACGATCACGCGCATGCCGATGGGCCATTCCGTGGCCGCGACACCGTTACAGATGCACATGGCGATGGGCGTGATCGCGAGCGGCGGATATCTTCTGCAACCCCAGATCATTCACCAGATCCGCGATGCGTCCGGCGAAGTTGTTTACCGCTACGACACGATCGTGAAACGCAGTGTGATCAGCGAGAAGACTGCTGAGATCATGGGGCGGCTGCTGATGGGTGTCGTCTCGAACGAGGGCACGGCGCCGACCGCCGCGATTCCCAACTACGAGGTCGCGGGGAAGACCGGCACGACGCAGAAAATCATCAACGGTGTTTACTCGACGAAGCACCACGTCGCGTCGTTCGTGGGGTTCTTCCCGGCGAGCCGGCCGCAGGTTGCGATTTCCGTCATCGTGGACGATGCTGACGCGCACGCGCCGAACGGCGTCGCGTATGGCACGAGCGTCGCGGCGCCGTCGTTCAAGCACATCGGTGAACAACTCATTCAGTATCTCGATATCAAGCCCGTCTATTCCAATGCAACGGCGGGCGCCAACCCTATTGCCATGGGAGGAGTTCGCCGGTGATCGGTTATCTTTCGCAAAATTACGCCCTGATCCATGCGTTCGCCCCGCGTTCACCCGCGGCCCGCACGCGCCAGGAAAATCTCGTCCGCAATCGCGTCTTTAAAATGGCTCCAAAAATATCCGATTATTTCGGCGACGCCGAAATCCTCGCCGTTAAAGGCAGCCTTGACCGGCCGATTTCCGGGCTCGTGCTCGACAGTCGTCGCGTCGTGCCCGGCAATCTGTTCTTCGCGCTGCCGGGGCTGCGCGCTGACGGCACATCGTTCATCGACGAAGCGGTGAATCGCGGTGCGGTCGCCATCGTCACGGAAAAGATGCCGGCCCTGCCACCGGGCAAGGTCACCATTATCCAAGTCGCTGATGCGCGCGCGACTCTGGCA
>DAITQE010000251.1:0-5852 GCA_036833235.1 Opitutus sp. | reverse complement strand
GAACGATTTTTGGCGCGATGGCAGCAGAAAAACTGCTCGGAAAGAAATCCAGCCGGCAGTCGCTCAGGGCCGGCATTGGCGCCGCGACCGGCTTCATTATCTCAACGGTCGTACGATGCGCGTGCGCCGTTGTGATGATCGCCCTGTTTGCGATCGCCATTCTGAGCGGCCGTGGCTGACCGCGTTCGAAGGCGGATTATTCCGCGGCCGCGCTGTCGTGCATTCCAATCGTAAGGAGCCGGCCGTTGACACGAATTACCGCACGATCCTGTTCGGCATCGTAGCTGACGGCGGTGATTTCGCCGACGCTTTTCCCAACCGGAACCCAGACGCTGCGTTTGTCGCTGCGGCGTGAAACACTAAGAAGCGTCTTTTGCCCCATCATCGTCATTCCAGCCAAATCGTACTCGTTGCTCGTCATCTTGACGGGAGCGATGGGAGAAGAGTCCGGCAACGACTTGAAGGTCGAGTCTCCCGCCGGTTGGTACGCAGACGCAACCGGGCTCGGTTTCGTCGCCGCGGCCATCGTAACCGCGGGAGCAGGTGTCGCCGTATCGGCGCGATAGGGCCGATTCCGCATGTAGAGTAGCGCCACCGTAAAGAACAGCGTGAGGATCGCGACGTTAGCCCAGATGAACTTGACGGACTTGACCTGAACAACGGGTTTCTGGCGGCGCGAGTAGGCACCGGCGGCGTACGTCCCGAAGGCAATCTGCTCGGCGCGGTGCTGCTGGGCTTTGTTGAGGGCGTCGCTGATCAGGCTCATGGCAGTGTGGGACTTAGTGCTTTGGGTGGGTTCCGCCAGAGCTGAGCCTGGTCGTGAAGAGAGTGGGGGAGCATCGCTGGTAAATGACGGCAGTACGGCGAAAGACTACAGATGAGAGTTCATTGACGGCGGCAATTTCGGCAAGTTCCACCGACTCTGCGCAAACCGCTTCGAGAACCCAGACGTTGCCGAAACAATCGCGGTGATCAACGCGCAAAAGTCGCCAAAAGCAGGTTTCAAACGTTTTCCGAGTCGTCGGCTGAGCGGAGCAGATCGCCCGTTGACTGCGTAAGTCGAACCGAACGATCGTGGTCAGGGGAAATGGTCGCTGGGTACTGGGTTCCCCGATGCTGCTTTACGATAAATGTTACGGGCAGGATGTAGTGGCTCGGCCATGGTTCATGGGCTCATTACATTATCAAACCAAAGACCGGTCGCGCTCGATCCAGTCATCTACTGGCGGACCGTTTCCGCGGAGAAATATCCCGAGGTGGCCGCCGCGATCGAGGCCTCCGAAAAAGCGCGGCTCGCGCGCGACGCCCGCACGCGTGACGATGTCGCGCGCGGCGAGCAGCAGGGATTCGGCGTTTACAACCAAGCCGGACGCAGGTCTCTAAAGGTGAGCGTGTCCTCGGTCGCGCTCATGTCTCATGAATTCAACCACCACGATCCAGCTCGCAGTTTTTTTAGGACTGAACGCGTTGGTCGCGTTGATCACGTGGCTGCACTGCCGGAAGGCCACTCGCGCCACGGACGACACGAAGGAATATTTTCTCGCCAACAGCGGACTCAGTTGGGTGTTCATCGCCGGATCGATCACGCTCACCAACATCAACACCGATACGCTCGTCGGGATGAATGGCGGGCAGATGTTGTTGATGTCGCTCTGGGAGCTTTCCGCGGTCGTAGGACTGCTGCTCCTCGCGAAAATTTTCGTCCCCATTTACTACAAATATAACTGCACGACTGTCACCGAGCTGCTCGAACGCCGTTACAACAACAAGCACATCCGCGCGACGGTCGCGACGATCTTCCTGCTGGGCGATGTCCTGATCTTTTTGCCAATCATGCTCTACACGAGCTCGCTCGTGATGAAAACGATGTTTGGGCTGGAGACTCCGCTCATCGTGCTGGCGAGCGGCGTCGCGGTGGTGGGAGCGGCGTACGCGATCTTCGGCGGGCTGCGCGCGGTTGCGATTTCCGACAGTTACATGGGCGTGATCGTGCTCGGGATGGCGCTGCTCATCGTCGTCCTTTCGTTGAACGCGGTGAATTGGGATTTCTCCGGTATTCCGGCTGAGCGGCTGACGCTGATCGGTGGCCGGGATTCGCCAATACCGTGGACGACGTTGTTAACCGGAATGATATTTTCGCAGCTCTATTATTGGAGTACGAACCAAACGATTACGCAGCGTGCGCTCGCGGCGCCTTCGGTGCGGGAAGCGCAGAAAGGCGTTTACGCGGCGATGATCATCCGGCTGATGATCATTCCGCCGATCGTCGTTATCCCTGGAATCTGTGCGTTCAAACTTTACGGCAAACTCGGCGACGCGACGTACGGCCATATCGTCGGCCGGTTGATGCCGCACTGGCTGCTCGGTGTCTTCGCCGCGGCGATGTTTGGCGCGGTGATGACGAGTTACAACTCGACGCTCAATTCGTCGGCGGCGCTGTATGTCTGCGACATTCACCAGAAGTACATCAATCCGAAGGGCAACATCCAGCGCTTGAGCGTGTGGCTGCAGATTGGATTTGCGTTGTTTTCGATCGCGCTGGTGCCGCTCTACACGGGCGCGGACAGCATCATCCAGTTGATTCAACAACTCATCGGCCTGTTTTCGATGCCGATTCTGTCGGCGTTTATCATCGGTCTGTTATTTCGTAATGTGGATGCGCGCGCCGTGATCGCGACGATCGTTTTTGGAGCGGTGTTCTATGCGTTGTTTGCGTTCGCGTGGCCGGCGTGGCATGCGCGTGATGCGTCGGTACCGGCGCCGTGGCATTTTCTGCATTCGATGTTTCTCACCGTGTGGGCGTGCGTCGGATTCGCGCTCGCGCTTAATCGATTGGCGTTCGGAAAGCGGGCAGAATTCGAGTTAAGCCGTAAGAATCGAGCTGAGAGCTGAGAGTCTGCTGCTTCAACTGCATGAGCCGTCTCGGAATTCTGCGGCCGCTGAATCGCAGCCGGGGAACGCACGTGCTGATGCTCGGTCTGCGGGACGTATTTGTCAGAGCATTGCGCCTGAAACGGAAATGCAGCCGCCCGCCCTGCCGGTTTCTCCCGGAGCTACACCTGAGCCCGCGTGGAGCATCTTCATTCCTGACGAGCAGTGGAGTGTCTTGGAGGTTGGCACCGATGCGATCGAGCGGGCCTGCGTCCAATGTGTGTTCGCAGGCGGACTTGCGCTCGCGATGTACACCGCGGTCGCTGGAGACACACCAAAGACGTCGATATGATCCTGCGCGAACGCGATCGAGCCGTGGCTGCGTTGAAAAGCGCCGGCTTTGAAGATGATTTTGAGCGCCAAGCGTACGATCGCAGTTGGATTTTTCGCGGTATAAAGGATGGCGTTCTGTTCGACCTCATTTGGACGCTCCCGAATCATCTGGTCGGCATTGACATCGGTCACTGCAACCTGGCCTCGAACGCGACTCTGCGGGTGAACTGATGCCCAGTTTGGGCGCCGACTCGCGCATGTGCTCGTCCACGACAACCGCGGTGGCCATGCGGATCTGCATCTGGCCATCGGCATGGGCCAGATCGATATCGCGAAGCATCTACGCCAGTTGCGGGCGAGCGGCTGTGACCAGACGATTACGCTGGAAGTTTTTGCGCCCGCCCGGCGTTTCATGGCATATAGCCGCGACCGGCTGCGCGAATTGTGGGACACCGCTGCGTAGCCGCTTAAGAATCAGCAATTTTTCCCGATCTTAAGGGGATGATTCGCTCGTCCCATCGATTGAGCCGACCCCAATCATGTCTGCCCGCTCGCGCGCTAGTCAGACATTTCCACGGCTTTGTCCGCTCGTCGCGATGAAACGCATACAAACGAGCCTGACGTTCCTCGGGATCACCGCAGTCGGCTGTTTGGCCGCACTGACAGGGTTGCTGCTCCGGAGCGCTTATGTGGACTATATCGGTCTGACGGGATTTCAACAGACCACTCAAATCTCGGTTTCGGCCTATGATCTTGCACGTCATCTGACCGCCGAACGGCAGTTCGCGTATCAAGCTTCTGCGTACTTGGGCGAGGGCACTCCGCAACAAATGGCCGATCGATATCGAGCGAGTATCGACATAACGCGGGGTGCAATGGACCGGCTGCGGCAGCTGGCGGAAAAACCTCGGGCCCATCTTTCCGAGCGCTTCCGCTCCCGGTTGGCTGAGGCGCTCAAAACGCAGGCGGATCTCGATAGAATCCGCGGGCAAATTCTCGATCCCGCTCGCAACCCTCAAGACCAGGCGACCGCAGTAGCGCTCAAGACGACTGCGCTAAAAGTTTATGATGAGGTCCTTTTCAGCCAGGCGAATTTTCTCCCGGTGCTCGCGATTGAAACCAACGACGGCGAACTCGTGCGCAAAATCAGCACGCAGGACGGCGTGGCGCGCTTGCAGCGGGATTTTTGGAAAATAAAAGGACTGATCGGCACGGTGCTGCGCGACAACAAACTCGCGGAACTCGCCGCCGGCGAACTCAAGACCAAACGGCTGAGTGCTGATGATCACATTTCACGCGTTTTAAGTCTGGCCGATCCGGCGGTTGAAGCCGCGGCGAAGGCGCTTCTCTCGAATCCGGATTATGTTTTCATTACGGACGCGGCCAATCGGATTCTGGAAATGGGAAGTCCGGCGAGCGACTTCGGGGCAATTTCGGACTACGCGGCTTATCATTCCGGGCCGTTCGCCCGCGTAGAAACGGAGTTCGACCGACTGGCTGCGGCTACGACCAAGAGCATCGACGATTATACGGCGGCGCGGCTGCAGGCGGCGCGGCGTAATTTTTTCCTGCTTGCTGGTTTCACCGCGATCACGGTTCTCGGACTGATCGGCTGCATTATTTACGTCACCCGCGGAATCACCCGTCCGCTGCGCGAGATCGGAGTCCGTCTAGCGGATACGGCCGGACGTGTTCAGGAATCGTCACGGGCGATCGCTCAATCAGCCCAACAGCTGAGCGATGATGCCTGCCATGAGACGGCGGCGCTGGAGGAGATAACCGCATCGGTGGCGCAAGTCTCGAGCTTAACGGCAACGAACCTCGAGCACGTGCATAATTTGGCGGAACTGGCGGCCCGGGCCAGCGTGGCGACAGAGCATGGGCGTAAGAATGTGGATACGCTGACCGCGGCGATGGCTGGCATCGAAAAGACGAGCAATGACATCGCGGCGATTCTGCGCACGATCGACGAGATCGCTTTCCAAACGAATATTCTGGCGCTCAACGCGGCGATTGAGGCGGCGCGGGCCGGCGAAGCGGGCGCTGGATTTGCGGTGGTTGCGGAGGAAGTTCGTACGCTCGCGCAACGGAGTGCGGACGCGGCGCAGGAAACGCGCTCAAAAATCGAACTCGCGCTGCGCAGCAATGCCGAAGGCGCGGATGTTGGCCGGCGCGTCCAAAAGCGCTTTGCTGAACTGGCTGAGCTGACTCTGGGCTATGCTCAAAAAGTATCGCAGATCGAAACGGGATCGACCGAGGCGACGTTGGGTATTTCGCAGGTGCGCGAAGCGATCAACCGCCTGGACGAAATCACGCGCCGCACCGCAGCCGCCGCCGAGGAGAACGCCGGTGCTTCGACCGAGCTGACAGCGGAGATGGGAAATATCTTCCAGTATATTCAGACCCTCGAAGCCATGGTGATGAAAATCGAGCAACCTGTCGCTACCGAAACGATCGCTGACGGGGGCACGCAGCCGGAGAAACGACTCGAACGCGTGACACCAGTGAAGACCAGCGAGACTCGAACAGGCGTCCTGCGCTAGCGCCGGCGTTTCCTAGCAAAAGGTTAGGTTTGACCCCCTTTTACAGCGTTCTGATTGAGGGCGGAGCCGACGGTTTTTCGTCCGGTTTTTCGTCGCTCGCAGGAT
>DAITQE010000250.1:0-5856 GCA_036833235.1 Opitutus sp. | reverse complement strand
CCAAAGCGCACGGTGGTTACTCGGTGTTCGCCGGGGTGGGGGAGCGTTCGCGTGAAGGTAACGATCTCTATCACGAAATGTCGGAGGCCGGCGTCATCGATCAAAAAGATCTAACAAAATCGAAAGTCGCGCTGGTGTACGGTCAAATGAACGAACCCCCGGGTGCTCGTATGCGTGTCGCCCTCTCTGCGCTCGCGATGACCGAGTATTTCCGCGACGAGAAAAACCAGGACGTGTTGCTCTTCGTTGATAATATTTTCCGGTTCTCACAAGCCGGTTCCGAAGTGTCCGCGCTGCTCGGTCGTTCGCCGTCCGCCGTCGGGTATCAACCGACGCTGGCGAACGAAATGGGCCTTCTGCAAGAGCGCATCACTTCGACGAAGAAGGGTTCGATCACGTCGTTCCAAGCGGTGTATGTGCCCGCGGACGATCTCACCGATCCGGCGCCGGCGAACACCTTCGCGCACTTGGATTCGACCATTGTGTTGGAGCGCTCCATCGCCGAGCTCGGCATTTATCCAGCCGTTGATCCGCTTTCGTCTGTTTCAAAAGCGCTTCAAGCCGACATTGTCGGTGAGGAACACTATCGCGTGGCGCGTGAAGTTCAGCGCGTTCTTCAGCGCTACAAGGATCTGCAGGACATCATCGCGATTCTCGGTCTCGACGAGCTTTCACCCGAGGATAAGCAGACAGTCTATCGTGCACGTAAGATTCAGCGTTTTCTTTCGCAGCCCTTCGCGGTCGCCGAAGTGTTCACGGGCTCACCAGGCAAATACGTTTCGGTCAAGGAGACGGTCCGTGGCTTCAAGATGATCCTCGAAGGGCAACTCGACGACGTCGCCGAAGGCGATTTCTACATGAAAGGCGGAATCGATGAAGTGATCGCCGCCTCCAAAAACGCCTGAAGAACCGAAGAACAGAAGGGCTGAATCAACAAAACAAGCCACCGCCCAGCCCTTCAGCTTTTCAGTCTTTCAGCCTTCTACCCACCATGCCTTTAACTCTCGAAATCGTCACCCCTGAAGCTCGCGTCTATTCCGACTCGATCGATTCAGTTGTCATTCCCACGACCTCCGGAGAGATCGGTGTCCTGCCTGGCCACATTCCGCTGTTAACAGAGGTCGAAGACGGTGAGCTGCGCGTGACGAAAAGCGGCCACACGGAGCTTCTCGTTATCGGCGAAGGATTCGCTCAGGTTGAAGGGGACCGCGTTCGCGTCCTCGCCGAGCACGCGATCAACGAATCGAAAATCGACGAGAAAGCCGTCGAGGCCGCGCTTCAACGCGCTGAAAGCCAGCTCAAAGAGGCTGAACATTTGGACCCGAACGAGTTCGAAAAGCTTCAAAGCATGGTGCGTTTCGCGGGCGTTCAGCTCGCAGTGAAACGTCGCCGGCGATAAACCTTCCAAGGCTCAGCTACTCCGGTGGTTGAGCCTTTTTCTTGCTCCTGGACTGAAAACGAGTCTCAGTGTCTACACCGAAATGAGTCGCCCATCGCAAACCGCACTCCTCCCTCTCTGTCAGCTGCCCGCAGGCACGTTGGGTTTGGTGCGTGAACTGGCGGGCAACGCAGAATTCTGCCAGCGCGTCCGGGAAATGGGCATTGGCGAATCTGCCTGTGTGCGAAAAATTTCCGGGCACGGGACAATTCTGTGCCAAGTGAACGGTACCCGGATGGCGCTCAGCCACGCCGCTGCTCAGAGCATTCTTGTCGAGCAGATGGGGCAGCGCTGAGGTGGCAATGACTGAATCGATCACACTCTCTTGCCTCCCGGTCGGCGCCAGCGCCGTCCTCCGGGATTTTCCGAAAAGTGGTCCGGCGTTTATTCGGCTTCGCGAAATGGGTCTTCTGCCAGGCACCCGGATCAAACTCATTCGCACCGCGCCGATGGGCGATCCAATCGAAATCAAAGTTCGTGGCTATAATCTCACTCTGCGCAAGACCGAGGCAGATCACGTGCTGGTGGAAAGGCTGGACGACTGAACGACTGAAAAACTGAAACATCCCAACCGCGATGCTCAGCCACTCGCCATTCGATTCAGCCTTTCAGATCTTCAGCCCTTTCCTCCAATGGTTCTGCCCGCCCATATCGCCACCGCGCCAACCACGGCGTCGTCCCGCACGCCCACCTACGCGTTGGTCGGTAATCCGAACTGTGGGAAAAGCACCCTCTTCAACGCGCTCACCGGCCTAAAACAAAAGGTTGGAAATTATCCCGGTGTAACGGTCGAAAAGAAAACCGGCACGACGTACTCGCAGCATGGGCAGCCCATGACCGTGATCGACCTGCCTGGCGCGTATTCGCTCGCGGCAAGATCGCCCGATGAAGCGGTCACGCGCGACGTGCTCCTCGGAAGGCGCAGCGACACGGCCCAACCTGACCGGATTCTCTGTATTCTGGACGCCACCAATCTGGAGCGGAATCTTTACCTACTGCACCAGATCCTTGATTTGGGACGGCCCGTTATCGTTGTCCTTAACATGATGGACTTGGCCGCATCCGCGGGGCTCAACATCAGAGTTGCCCGCCTGGAGCATGAACTCGGCGTTCCGGTAATCGCGTGCGAAGCGGTGAACGGCCGGGGACTCGTGGAGCTTCGCCTCGCGATGAGCCGACAGGAGCTACCGTTGGCCCGTCACGCCTGGGATATACCCGCGGCGATCGCGCCAGCGGTCACCGATCTCCAGGCTTCGCTGACCAGTAATGACGGCAAATCGCCTTTGATCGCTCGGGCCGAAGCACTGTTGCTCTTGACGGATCAGGACAGCGTTCGAGTGGCGGGCTCCACTCCACTCAGCCCCAGAACGGCCGAAATTCTTCATACGTGGCAAAAGCGCTGGGAAGGCGAGGGGACCGATTGGGCCGGTACGCTGGTCAATTCGCGTTATGATTCCATCGGACGCATCGCGGCGGAAGTCGTTTTGCAAGCGGGTGAAAGCGGGCCGTCTCCTTCGGACAAAATCGATGCGATCGTTACGCACTCCGTTTGGGGTTGGTTGGTTCTTGGCGGCGTGATGACGCTGCTGTTTTTGAGTATCTTCACGCTAGCCGAGTACCCGATGAACTTCATCGACGCCCACATGGCGATGCTGTCGGACTGGGTTAAACATGTAATGGCGCCGGGCGACTTGCGTGACCTGATCACCGATGGAGCGATTGGTGGAGTGGGCGGTGTTTTGGTTTTCTTACCGCAGATTCTGATCCTCTTTTTCTTCATCGGACTTCTCGAAAGCACAGGGTATATGGCCCGCGCGGCGTTTATCATGGACCGGCTAATGAGCCGCGTCGGGTTGAACGGCAAAAGCTTCATCCCACTCCTGAGTTCCTACGCGTGCGCGATTCCCGGAATCATGGCGACGCGCACCATCGAAGATTCGAAAGACCGACTGGTTACGATTCTCGTCGCGCCGCTCATGAGCTGCTCGGCGCGCTTGCCCGTGTATTTGCTCATGATCGCGGCGCTCGTGCCGGGCGACCGTGTGCCGATTCTCACCAAAGTCGGAATCATGCTGCTCATGTACAGCCTCGGTACGATTGGGGCTTTCGGTTTCGCATGGCTGTTCAAACGCACCCTGCTGAAAGGCGCGCCGCCGCTCATGATCATGGAACTGCCGCCATATCGCCTGCCGGGCGTCAAAGACGTTGCGATCCAGATGTTGGAGCGCGCGGCGATTTTTCTTCGCCGCGCCGGCACCATGATTCTAGGCATCAGCATTGTGCTCTGGTTCCTCGCCGCGTATCCGAAAGCGCCCGACGGTGCCACGCCGACCGAACAGCTCTCGCAGAGCTTCGCCGGGCGTGCCGGACACGCGCTCGAGCCGGTCATTAAACCGCTTGGCTTTGACTGGCACATCGGGATCGGCCTGATCACGTCGTTTGCCGCGCGCGAGGTGTTCGTTTCAACGATGGGCGTCGTCTTCAATGCGGAATCTTCCGACGAGGATACGACGCCGTTACGCCAGGCGCTGGTCAAGGCCCGCTGGCCCGATGGACGAGCGCTGTTCACCCCGCTCGTCTGCATCACGCTGATGATCTTCTACGTCTTTGCGATGCAGTGCATGAGCACGATCGCGGTCGTGAAACGTGAAACCAACAGCTGGCGTTGGCCGCTGTTCCAAACGTTCTACATGACTGGCACCGCTTGGATTCTGTGCTTGATTGTATTTCAGGCCGGCACCGCACTCGGCTTCTGATTCCGAAATGTCCTCCGAACTCCAAACCATTCTCGCGCTGCTCGTCGTTGCGATTGCTGCGACGTGGTTGGTGCGGCGCGCGATTGCGAAGCGCAAGAATCCAGGTTGCGGCAGCGATTGCGGCGCGGTGAGCCCCGAGCTCAAGCGTCTTCGGTCTCACCTCGAGCGCCGCAAATAGCGATTCGCCTGCCGCGAGCAGGCGAGCTCGACGGCGATTTGCAGAGCACGGCGGATCCGCCGTTTTTCTCTCTCATCGTCGATTACTACTAGCCGGCCTCCTCGCGTTGGCTGCCGCACACCACCTTCCTGGTTGGCGTCGCGAAACCCTGCTCTGTCCACCCGCCATTCCCGGCGGACTCGCGGCCGAACCTCAACTCACCTGACCTGATGACTATGTCTATCGTACGATCCGCCCGTGCCCGACTCACCCTTGCTGCGGCCTTAGCCGTGCTCGCCCCGGGCCCGCTGCTCATGTCCCAGACCGAGCCTTCCCCGGAAAATTCACCCGACCTCGCTCCCTCCAACAGTGATATAATCAAGCTCGACGACTTCGTGGTGACCGCCGTGTCGTGACCCGACAAGTCGAGGCTCCAGTCGTCGGTTTCGGTGAGCTCGCTCCAGATGGATAAACTGGATGTGTTCACTCCGCGCAACACAGCCGAACTTTTCCGCTCGCTTCCTGGTATCCGCATTGAGGCGACATCCGGCGAAGGCAACGCCAACATCACGATCCGCGGTCTGCCACTCGCCGACGGCGGTTCGCGCTACGTGCAAATCCAGGAAGACGGCCTTCCCATCGTCGAGTTTGGCGACATCGCGTTCGGCAACGCCGATGTGCTATTCCGCTCTGACGTCACGATAGGGAACGTCGAGGCCGTCCGCGGCGGCAGCGCCGCGATCTTCGCCTCCAATTCTCCCGGCGGCGTCATCAACATGATCACGAAGGACGGCAAGGTCGCCGGCGGCTCGCTCGCTTTTACCTACGGCCTCGACTACGACACCACGCGCGCCGACTTCAATTACGGCAGCCCCATCAACGACAGCCTCCGCTTCAACATCGGCGGCTTTTTCCGCACCGGTGAAGGCCCGCGCAAGACCGGCACCCACGACGGCGGCGGCCAGATAAAAGCGAACTTCACGAAAGATTTCAAAGGCGGCTACGTCCGCTTTGCCGTGAAGGCAATCGATGACACGGCGCCGACCTATCTGCCCGCTCCAGCCAAGGTCAACGGCACCTCGTCCTTCGGCAGCCTGCCCGGCTTCGACGTCCTGACCGGTTCGCTCTACACGCCGAACCTCACCACCGATCCCGCCGTCGACTCCCACGGCCGCGACGTCACGCGCCGCTTCGACGGGATTCACATCAAAGTCGCCTCGATCGGCGCCGAGTTTATGGTTTCGCCCGCCGAGGATCTCACGATCACGGACCGCGTCCGCTTCAGTTCGCAGTCCGCGCAATGGGGCGCGCCGTTTCCCGCTACGATCCGCACTGCGGCCGACGCCGTCGCTGCTTACGCTGGCACGTTCACCGGCGCCACGAAACTCGTCTACAGCTCCGGCGTGAACAAGGGCCAGGCCGTCGCGCCCACCACGCTCGTCACCACCGTTCACGCCTTCGACACCGACGCCAGCGACATGGGCTGGATGGGAAACGATCTGAAG
>DAITQE010000249.1:0-5887 GCA_036833235.1 Opitutus sp. | reverse complement strand
ATGCCGTCACGCCGTAGATGCCGATGGCGGCGAGGAGCAACGCGATCCCTGCGAACAACGCGAAGATGAGCATGCTGATCCTAAAACGGCCGATCGATTCCTTCACTCCATCGGCGAGCCGAAACATGCGGGTGAGCGGCATCTGGGGGTCTAGAGACTGGATCACGGAACGGAGAGCAACGGGCAGATCGCTCGCACTGGCGTTCGCCTGTACGACCAAAAGTAAGTTACGAGTGGTCGGGTTTTGCGCGTAAGGTTCATAGACGTTCCCCGGCGTGGAACGAATCGTGTCCGAAGCAGGGCCCCACTGCTTGACGTCGCCGACAATCCCGATGATTTCCACCCAGTTGTCAGGTTCCTTCGCGCCCGTGACCCGAGCGATGCGCTGGCCGACAGCATCCTGATTGGGAAAATACCGTTCGGCCAGACTCGCACTGATGATGGCGACGTGAGGCGCAGTCGCCGCGTCTCGCGCCGTGAAACCACGACCGTGCAGGACCGGAATTCCCATGGTCTTGAAATAATCTGGTGTGGTCGCCGCGTGATGAACTCCCGCCATCCGTTCCTTGGGATCTTCGGGACGACCGGCGATTTTGAAAGCTCCGCCGAAGCTGCCAAACATAGGCATACCGCTGCTAAACGCCACCGTTCTTACGTCTGGCAAGAGGGCGATGCGCTCGACCATTTGATCGACGAATGCGGTCTGTTGCTGCGGCGCCGAATATTTTTTTGCGGGAAGTTCGATTTTGTTGGCGAAGACATCGTCGGCTCGGAAACCCAGCTCAACCTGCTGAAGCTTGACAAAACTACGAGTGAGCAAGCCAGCGCCTGTGAGGAGCGCCAAGGCGAGCGCCACTTCCGCAACGATCAATGCGCTTCGAAAGCGGTGGGACTGTCGTCCTTCGCTGGATTTTCCTCCGTCCCTGATCCCATCGAGTAAATCCATCGGCAAAGCCTGCAAAGCGGGAACGAGTCCAAAGCCGATCCCCGTGAGCAACGTTACGAAAAAACTGAATGCGAGCGCCTGGCCATCAAGCGAGATTTCTCCCGCGCGTGGTAGATTGCGCGTAAGAGGCTTCAACAAATCCAAACTCCAGTAGCCGAGCAGCACGCCGAGACTTCCTCCCAGCGCAGCAAGTAATAGACTCTCACACAGCAACTGGCGGATAATCCGTCCGCGACTTGCGCCCAACGCGGCACGCATCGCGATTTCTTTTCGGCGCGAAGTAGCGCGGGCGAGGAGCAGATTGGCGATATTGATGCAGGCGATGAGCAGCAGAAAACCGACGGCCCCGAGGAGAAGGAACAGGAGGGAACTCGCACCCTTCATTTGATAGCCGCCTGTGCTCGCGATAATTTCATCGAGCAGCGGACTGAGTTTTGCGCCACGGCCCTTGTTCGTGTCTGGATATTGTAGAGCCATGGCGTGGGTCATCACCTCCATCTCGCTGGCTGCCTGCTCCAAGCTGATGCCGGATTTCAGACGGGCGATCACGTCTACGCTGTCTCTCGTCGGCGCACGATTTTCGCGGTCTGCCGCCGTAGCTGCAAGTGGAATGAAAACTGGGACGCCGGTATCGAGTTGCTCGTTCGCTGGCAGCACCCCGATAATGGAGAAGGCCTCGTCGTTGAGTTGAACCGTCTGACCGAGCACATCGGCCCGCCCGGAAAACTTTTTAAGCCAGAACCAATGGCTGAGCACGATCACCTTCTCCTTGCCAGGCGTCGCTTCCTCGGAACGAAAGCTGCGCCCGATGACCGGCTGCACGCCCAAAGTCGTAAAGTAGTTGGGCGTGACCTGTAGGGTGGCAACACGCTCTGGATCATTCGCGCCGGTGAGATTGCCACCACCGAAGCGCGAAGCAGCGATACTGGAAAAACAAGACGCGTGAGCCACCCAATGGTAATACGCTCCGAGGGTGACTACAGTGGCTTGGTTATCCGGCGGATAAGTTTCTCGAAGAGAAACGAGTTGCTCAGGATTCGGGTAATCGAGCGGACGCAGAATGACGCTGTTGACGATGCTGAAAATTGCAGTGGTTGCACCGATACCAATTGCCAGCGTGAGGATGGCGACGGTGGCGAAGCCCGGATTCTTGCGCAGTTGTCGCGCTCCATACCTTACGTCTTGCGACGCATCGTTCAGCCATGAAAATTCGCGCTGATCGCGCGCCCGCTCCTTGATCTGCTCGACGCCACCGAACGCACGTATCGCCGCGTAACGCGCCTCTTCCGGCGTCATGCCGTTCTGGATATTTCGTTCGATGCGCAATTCGAGATGCTCTTGCAGCTCATCAGACATCTCGGCCTCAAGCCTCTGCTTTCGGAACATTGCGCGGAGGCGAAAGAGAAATTGCCGAAGGCTATGCATGGAACTTACTCTTCATTCGCAACGCAGCGCCACCATTGGATCGACTCGCGCCGCGCGCCGCGCCGGCAGCCAGCAGGCGAACGTGCCGACCACGCCGAGAATCACCGCAACGCTGGCGAAAGTCGTCGGATCCAGCGGCGAAATTTCGAACAGCAGCGTTTGCAGAAACCGCGTAAGCCCGAGCGCCGCCGCAATTCCGATCGCTAGCCCGATTCCAGTGAGCGTCAGACCGCGTCGCGCCAACAGCGCGACGATGTCACCGGCCCCTCCGCCCAAAGCGATGCGCACGCCAATCTCCTGCGTCCGTTGCACCACGGTGTAGGCCATCACGCCGTAGAGTCCGACCGTCGCCAGCACGAGCGCCACGCCGGCGAAACCCAACATCAGCTTGAGGCAGAATTGCGGGATCGCGAACGGGAAGGCCATCCACCACTCGAGGGTGACATAATTTCCGGCATCGAACGGCAGCTTCGGATCGAGCGCGGCCACCTCCCGGCGGATTGCCGGCCTCAAGCGCTCCGGATCGACCGCCGTGCGCACCACCAACATTGTGGGTGCGCCCCCCTGCCGCAGCGAGCGGTAGTATTCGAGGTTGCTGTTCATGTTGTCCAAATTCATCGACTTCATGCTGCCCGCGACGCCGACGACTGTCATCCACGGCTGGCGTGCGTCGAAACGCACGCGCTGACCGATCGGATCCGCGTCCGCCCAGAAGCGACCGGCCACCCGGTCGCTGATGATGATCGCCGGGGGGCCTCCTGGCGCATCCTGCGCGCCGAAAGTGCGGCCGCGCACGAGCGGAATCCGCATGACTCGAAAATAGTCTTCCGCGACAGAGCTGCTCCAAAGATTCTCCAACGCCCCGACCTCTAGCGGCGCGCGGCCCTCGATTTCGACTTGAGCGCCAGTCGCGGAACTAAATCGCGGCATCGGCAAGTCGCTCGCGAGGGTCGTCTCGATCACGCCTGGCACCGCCGTCACACGCTCGCGCAATCGTTCGAACAATTCCTGCCGCTGTGCCGCGGTAGGATAGCGACTCCACGGAAACGTGAGGTTCAGTGCGGCCAGATTGCGGATTTCAAAACCGGGTGAAACCGCGCTGAACCGCAGGAACCCGCGCAACAATAATCCCGCGCCCACCAGCAGTACAAACGCTAGCGCCGTCTGCGCCACCACAAACCCGTGTTGCCATCGGCGCTGCCGCCGCGAGCCCGCGCCGGCGCGCGTCGAAGAGGCGAGCGATTGGTTCGCATCGAAGCGCGACGCCCGCAACGCCGGGACCAAGCCGCACACGATCGCCGCGAGTCCGACCAACCCGAGCGCGAAGAGCCCCACGCGCCAGTCGACGCGCACTTCACCGATCGTGTTAAAGGTAAACTGAAGCGGCGCCAGCCGCCAGATCGCCTGCACCGCCCACTGCGCCACCAGCAAACCGCCGGACGCACCCAGCACGACCAACACGAGACTTTCCGTGAGCACCTGACGGATCAGTCGCCCGCCGCCCGCACCAAGTGCGCTCCGCACGGCGAATTCCCTCTGCCGCGCCGTCGCCCGCACGAGCAGCAGGTTGGCGACGTTGGCGCACGCGATCAATAGCACGAAGGCGACCGCACCGAAGGACAGCAGCAGCATCTGACGCCCGCCGGGATAAACCGACGGCTCATCCATCCGCCTCAGTTGCACGTTCCATCCGCGCGGCCCAGGATAGCTCCGGTCGAGTCTAGCGTTCAGCGCCTTCACCTCCGCCTGGGCTGCCGCGAAATCCACCCCGGGTCGCAGCCGCGCGGCGACAAAGACGCGCTCTCGCATCGCCGCCTCGGTCGTCGGACGCAGCAGCGGAACCCAGACCATTACGCGAGCAATATGGGCAAAGCCCCGCGGCATCACGCCGATCACCGTGTAGGCATGATCGTCGATCGTGAGTTTTCGCCCCACCACCGCCGGGTCGCCGCCAAAGCGCTGCCGCCAAAATGCATCGCTCAGCATTAGGACATATTGATTTCCCTCCTCCGCGTCGGCTGCTTCGAAGCCGCGCCCCAGAGCCGGCCGGCGTCCAAGCAGATCAAACATTCCGGGCGACACCGCTTCCTTGAAAACGTTCACTGCCTCGCCGTCGCCGCTCAATAACGCTCCCCACCGCATGTGGGTCTCGATGTGCTCCACCACCTGCTGCGCCTCCGCCCAGTCGCGCAAGATCTGCCCGGTCAGCGGTTGCCCGCCCATGTCCGCTACTGCCACCAACCGATGCGGATCCGCCCAGGGCATCGGCCGCCAGAGGACCGCATCGACGAGCGTGAAGATTGTCGTCGTCGAGCCCAGCCCCAGAATTAGCGTGAGCACCGCGGTCAGAGAAAAAATCGGATTCCTGCGCAGAGAGCCCACCGCATAGCGGAGATCCTGCAGGGTTTGCTCCAGCCACACCCACCCCCGCTGCTCGCGACAGCGTTCCTTGATCTGTTCGACGCCACCGAACGACCGCATAGCTGCGTAACGCGCCTCTTCCGGCATCATGCCGTTCTCGATATTCCGTTCGATACGCAATTCGAGGTGCTCCTGTAGTTCCGCTGACATCTCGGCCTCCAGCCTCCGCTTTCGGAATATTCCACCAACGCGAAAGAGGATTTGCCGAAGACGGTTCATGGCAGTGTCACGCGTTCTTCAGCACATCTCCGATGGCGACCGCCATCTTGCTCCAGCTTGCTCGTTCCGTCTCCAACTGTTTCCGACCGGCCTTAGTCAGCGAGTAGATTTTCGCTTTGCGACCTCTCTCGGATTGACCCCACTCGGCTTCGATCCACCCCTTCGCCTCCATTCGATAAAGCGCGGGATAAAGCGATCCCTCTTCGATCGTGAGCACTTCCTTCGAAAGAATACTGAGTCGCTCGCCAATGCCAAAGCCGTGCAGCGGGCCGGCGTTGAGCACGCGCAAAATCAATAGGTCGAGAGTTCCAGAAAGTAATTCAGCCATAGGAAAGGTAGCCTAGATAGGCTATGTATTCCCACTGAAGCCTAGATAATCAAGGCAATTAGCAGAAGCTATCCAACGAGTGTGATGAGCCACACATACGTTGGTCGCTTTGGCCACGGGACATGTCCCTTCGATTTTGGCCAAAGGATACGTCAGTACGGTGGGCTTGTTCCACAAACCTTCGTTTTTGAAACACCCCGAACAATTTTCGCGGCAGTCGATTCCACACAAACCCCAATCATCGATGCGCGTCAGAATGGCCCGTAGCCTCTTTGGGCTGGTTAGGCCAAATTTTCGAAACTGAGGCAATCATAACCAACGTCGAACTGAGCGACAATAGATCAAATATTCCTCGCCGAACTTTGCCTGGAGATAGCGCTCCTCGCGAAGGACTACAGCGAAATGCAAGATCACCATCAATGCCAGTGTTAACGAGACGACTACGGCGTCACAGAGCAGAAAACCGATCCCACAATTCAGCAGACAAAACGAAAAGTACATCGGGTTCCGCGAAAAGCGAAACGGTCCGCGGGTCACAACTTCTGTAG
>DAITQE010000248.1:0-5948 GCA_036833235.1 Opitutus sp. | reverse complement strand
CGAGACGCGTGCGCTCCCCGGACCCATGCGAACCAAGCCGAAGCAAGCTTCGGGGGATCGGACCCAAAGCGAATGAACTCTTATTCATGGCGAACGGAAAGCGTGAGCGTCTCGCTCGCGGCATCGTACGGCGCCTCGACGCGCTGTCCGTTCACGCGAAGCACGGAAGGTTTTTTCGCGACGTGCCAGACGGCGTCTATGACAGGTTGACCTTGCAGTTGCACATCGAGCGCATCGCCAGCTTTTTCAGCGGTCATAAAAACCTTCGAAAGCGAGTCGAGCACGACTTTTCCGTCGCGGCGGAGATAGCTGCCGTCGGCAACAAAGATCCGCGACGCAGTGTCTGCGTTGGCCAGATCGGCGCCGTCGGCGTGGGTAAGCGCGAGCAGATAGGCATCGGTTTCCCAGCCACCGAGCGTGTTGTTCGCGTTACGGTGGCGAATGCTGCCGTCAGCGAGAAGGTTCAGAAAAATATCCGTCGTCGCGCCGCCCTGACGGACACGGACTCCAATCATGTTTTTCGCAGAGAGACGCTCGAGTTGAGGCAGATTTTTTTGATTCGCCTCCGTCACGAGCGTGATCGCGGTGATGAATTTCATCCGGCGCGCGAGTTCGGGTGGCGCGAAGGCGACGTAGGGCTGCTTCACGTCGGGCTCGTGGTCTTTGAAACCGTTTTTTTCCACGAGGCGCATTTTTTCCGGATAGTCCGTCGGCAGACCGGCATCGGGAAACGTTTCAGGAAACAGCGGACGCACGATCACGTTCGCGCGGCCCTGCGTCACGTTGAGGTCGAGGCCGCGGCGCTCGGCTTTGCCGTTGTAGTGCAGCAGCCACTCGAACTGGCCGGGCGTGAAACTTTCTACATCGTCAATGATGAGGATCACATCGCCGAGCCAGAGGAAGTGACGATAGTTGCGGTTGAAATTTTTTGACGTCGGACCGGTGGCATCAGCCAAAACATATTTCAGGCCGTCGGTGGCAATCAGATGGGAAACGGTCCCAGGAAATTTAGACCCGAAATAGGTGTCCTCGGGATTTTCAGCTTCGCCGTTGAAGAGGACGACGTTATGCGCAGTGCTCTGCCGGTAATAACCATCGTATTCGGGCCGCGCGTAGTTCGCGTTGCCGGAGTCGATCAAAATGTTTTCACCGCGGTGGAAAAGAATGAACGAGCCGGCGTCGGCGTGACTGTGGTTCCACGTGTAGCCGGATTTTACGCCGAGGAGGGTCGCGTCTTTTTCCCATGAGGAGCGGAGCATCGCCCAGCCAATCCCGGTGAACGCAGTCGAGTTCGGCAACGTGGGCACAGCGGGCGCTTGCGCGAGTTCGGCGTCGCTCGGAAAATAAGCCAGCCCGAGCGGTGTGGATCGGTCGAGTCCTTCGCGATAGCTCATCTGGCGCGTTGCGCTGAGATACCAGAGAGTGTTCGGGTCGCGGTAACCGTTCGCCCAGAGCAGCGCGAGCGGGCGACTGCCGTCGGAGTTGATCGAGCCGTCGCCGAAGTTGAGCGTCATCATCCGCCCAGAGTTCGGATAACAAACGTGCATGAAGTAATCGCCCGCGCGATCGAGGAGCGGGATGTCCGCCGCCGCTGGGGCGCGGAGAGCATTCGTCCACGCGAGTCGGAAGAGCAGATACTCGGACATTGCGAACGATGAGTAATTGACGCTCTCGTAGAAACCGCCGGCGGCGTCAAAGTTGGCGGGTTTGTTCTCGATGACGCTACCGGCGTAGCGGAACCATTCGACGGAACCTGCCGATATCCGCTCGAGCCAGCCCGCCGCTCGCGGTTCTTCCTCCATGACCGCGAGCGCAGCCACCCCGGCCGAAAAGACGCACGCGCTCCACCAATTGTGGCCCATGGTATCGAGCGAGTGAATGCGTCGGCCGCCCAGAACCCAGTCGTTAAGCGTGGGCAGAATACCGAGGTCGACGATGCCTTTGGCGATTTCGCGACGCTCGTCGGCCGAAAGAAAATCGTGAATGCTGTCGAACGCGACCGCGGCGCCGTAGCACGAGCGCGCGGTGCCGAGCCCCGCATGCCACGCGGGATCACGGCGGAGCAGATCAGGCTCGCCCCAGTTCGGGCGCTTGATTTCGCGAAACAGGACGTCGCGCACTTTCTCCGCGTAGCGCTTGTCGCCAGTCATCCGATACGCAAGGGTAAGTTGCTCGAGGGAGCGCCCCGCGTTGGCAGGCTTCTCGATGGCTTGATCCGCGCTCGCAAGAATCATCGTCCACGAGTCGGCGGATGATTTTTCGTGCGCGATCCGGTCCTTGAGCTTCGCGATCCGATCCGCGGTGAAAAACAGATAAGGATGCGCGCCGCGGAGAACGGGCGTGGTGGATTGAGCGCTGAGACTGGCGGTGGCAGCGAGAAACAATGCGATCGCACGCAGTGATGAAATGAGTTTCACAAAGAATTGAGGTTACTTGTTGGATCTTGGCGGGATCACTGCACTCGGAAATCACGGATTACGCAGATTAGCACGGATCTTCAGAGGAATGAATTTGCGCGACGCGCCATCGTCGAGTTCCAGCACCGTTCGATGCTTTCGTGCAACTTGGATTGTCCGTCACAATGCATTGATCCGTGTCCACCCGTGACATCCGTGGTCAAGTCCGACTGATCGATACGGCTTGGACTGCAGCCGGAGTCGGAGTCAGGCGGCGTTTCTTTGTGCCGATGTACGATAAAATTACGCCGGCCACACCCATAAAAACACCGACGAATAGAAAGCAGAGCCGGCCGATCGGCGGATTGGGAATCAGCATGAGCAGTAGAATGAACGCGCCGTAAACCATACAGAGTGTACCGAGCAGTCGATAGACGGGTTCGTCGCTGATGGCCGCATCGGCCGCTTCTTCAACGGGAACGCGTAAACGGGCGAACAACTGTTCAACGCGAGCGATGTGCGCGGCGGGACTGGCGCGATAGAAAAACATCGAGCCGAAAAAACAGATCATTCCGACCAGCGAGGTACCCAGCGCCGTAACGACCAGCAGCAAATCGCTCCGTTCAGGCCCAGACAGCGCATGGCCGGCGTCGCCGATGAGGAGTTGGGCCCACGCGGGCAGATGTATCAGGAAAACCGGTTCCTGCAGTTGTGCGGCGAACAAGAAATTCGCCCACGCTGAAAAACAAAAACAGGCGAGCGCCGTTCCCCATGCGGACCACGGCGGCGTGCGTTTAAAAAATAGTCCGAAGAAAATCGGAATCGTAAGCGGAATACCGAGGCTCACCATCACCTGGTTCAAAAGCGTGAACACATCCGTCTGGCGATAGGTGTTAATCAGCAACGAGAGGGCGATGATAATGACGCCGAAGGCGAGCGTGCAGAGTTTCGACACGCGCAGCAGCTGCGTTTCGGTCGCCTGCGGGCGGAGGATTGGGCGATAGAAACTGCGCACGAATACACCCACGTATTTATTCACGGCGGCGTCCATCTGCGTGAGCGTTGCGCCGAACATTGCACACATCAATAAGCCCAGCAGGCCGACCGGCATGACTTTCATGGCCACGGCGACGAAGGCCCCTTCGGTCGGCTGGGAGAGATCGGGAAACACTTTCGCCAAATCGGGGAAAAAGATTGTCGCCGCGAGTGGCGGCACAACCCAGACCAGCGGACCGACCAGACCGCCGATCAGCGGGATGACCACCATGCGCCGCGCGTGTTTTTCACTCTTCGGCATCAAGTACATCGTGGAGTATTCAAGACTGTTGAGCTCGGCCATCTTCACCCACGCAAACGCTACTCCCCAGCCAAGCAGGATCGAGGGACGCCACGCCAGCCACCAGCGGAAATGCTCGGGATGACTCGCCGTCACCTTCGCGTACAGCCCGGCGAATCCGCCGATCTCGGGCTGGCGCACGGTTAGCAACATGGCGAGCAACGTGATCGTCATCACGAGAAACATCTGGACAAAATCGCTCGCGAGCACCGCGAAAGCGCCGCCGGCAAAAGCAACGACCGTGATCGTGATGCCGAGCACTGCGATCACGTAGTTGATGTGAACGTTGAAAACGGCGGCCATAAAAACGCTGATCGCCATCAAACCAATACCTGCCTTCACCAACTCGATTGGCACCTTGATCCACGTGTAGAATTGTTCTGACGCCGGCCCAAAGCGCTCCCGGACCGCTTCCATCCACGTCACCACGCGCAACCGCCGGAAGCGGATGGACGTGAAGACAAGCACCACGATGAGCGCCGGGAGTGCCGCGTAAAAAAGCAACAACACCTTCAGCCCGGACTTATAGACTTCCGACGCCGCGCCGACAAACGCCCACGCCGAAAACGTGGCGACCCACGCCGACGTTCCGGTGATCCACCACGGCATCGATCCGCCGCAGCGAAAATAATCCGACGTATTCTTGCTCAGTCCGCGAAACACCAGGCCAAGGCTGAGCATGAAGACCACGTAGAACGCGATCACACCGTAGTCGTACCCGGTGATGCCGCGGACCCCGCCTTGGGCTCCCATCTCCGCGAGGAAACTCGGAACAGGACTAATCATGGGTCATCACTCGCTGAGATGCCGATCACGGAACGTCATCGATCAGCGCGTTGGTATCTAGTGTGAGACGGTCGGCGGCGACTCGACCTTCAAGCGTCGCGCTGTCTTTGAGCGTCACCGTGCCAGCGGGCGTGCTCACGATGCCGCGAAGCGTGGCGCCCTTATTGAGGGTGACGCCGCCAGACGAAATGTTGAGCGTGAGCCACCCGGCGTGCGCCGCGTTGCCGGCCGTGCCACTGATCGTTGTTCCGTTCGCCAGCGTCAGGATTACCGGGCCGACCACCTGCAAGGCGGAACTCGATCCGCTTAACGCGAGGCTCTGCAGATTATAGATCGCATGTTCCGTTGCTCCGGGAACGCCCAAGACGAAGCCACTGCTGCCACTGGCACTGAACGCTCCGTAGGTGCCCGGGGGCACCGCGACCATGCCGACACCATCTTTGAGGGTCAGGTTGCACAGAGTCGAAAAATCGCCCGCGCTCTGCCCGGCGCTCTTGATCGTAACATTCCGCGTGCCGGCGGGCGCCGGAGGCGCGGCTATGGTCGGCAGCACAATCGCATCGACGTGGCGCACGATGTAACGAACGACGGCGCCCCCACCAAGTGTGACCGAATAGTTCGTCGGTGTCACACTGCCGATTCCGTCTTTGACGCCGTACATCGGGCTGCCGTTGACTTGAATCGTGGGCGTGCCGGGCACCAGGAGATCGCCGGAAAGTGTGGAGCCGCCCGTGAGCGAAACGTTCTCAGCCGAGAGCATCTGCACGGAACCTTCAACAATGCTACTGAGCGTCGGCGCGTGACGCACGAGCACCGTGGTCGTGATGACGAGTGTATCCGTTTTCGTACCGGCGTAGTTCGTATCGTCGATCGTGGCCACGACCGTGTGCGGGCCAGGATAGATCGGAGCGGTCGCGACGCCGTCGTAGGTAAGATTCACCGTGAGACCCGCGGGGCTTGTCGTCGCGGTGACGGATTTCCCCTCGCCATCGTAAATCGCAGCGAGATCGCTCAGCGTCACGGCGGCGAACGCTTTCGCAATCGTGAGCGTGAACGTGGCGGTGTCTGTCCCACCTGCGTTGGTCGCGGTGATCGTGACGACGTAGCTACCAGCCGCAGCCGGTGTGCCAGAAATTACGCCGGTCACCGGATCAAGGGTGAGGCCGGCAGGCAGACCGGTCGCGCTGAAGCTCGTGGGCGTGTTCGTCGCCGTGATCGTGTAACTGAACGCAGCGCCGAACGTGCCGTTCGCCGTTGCTGCGCCCGTGATGGCTGGCGGCGCGAGCGCGAGGACAATGTCGTTGCCGACGAGCTTGAGCGTGGAGCCAACGTAGGCACTGAGGCCGGCGCCGAGCGAGAGGCCGCCCGTAATCGTGCCGTCATCAGCAACCGTGAGGCCGGCGTAGGCGCCGCCACCATCGCTATGAATC
>DAITQE010000247.1:0-5971 GCA_036833235.1 Opitutus sp. | reverse complement strand
CTCGCAGGTATCGCGGTGCTGGGTTGCCACGAAGCCTCCGTTGCTGGCGAAGGTTTTTGAGAAACTGCCGACAACCAAATCGATTTTTCCCAACATGTTTTGCCGGCCGATTTGGCCGGTGCCGTTGGGGCCAAGGCAGCCCAGGTCGTGAGCAACGTCCACGACGAGGAACGCGCCATATTCGCGGCAAATCTGCTGAAACCCAGCGAGGTCTGGTGAATCCGAGTCCATCGAAAACAGGCTCTCGGTGACGACCAGAATGCCATGATGTGGATCGCGCGCGCGGATGGCGGCGAGTTTGATTCGCGCGTGGGCGAGATCGAGATGGCGGAAAAAATGCAGATTACGCGTCGCTGCCGTCGCGCCTTCCTGCAGGCAGTTGTGCGCGAGTTGATCGATGATAACGTGATCGTCTTCGCGGACCAGCGCGCGCACGACGCCGTACCCAGCGGCCCAACCCGTGGGACAAAGCGTGACGTGTGGCATCCGGAGGTGCTCCGCAAGATTGGCTTCGAGTTTGTCCGAGAGGTCGATCGCGCCGGCGAGCACGGGCGCACCCGCGCTGTGAACGCCATAACGGTCAATCGCTTCGAACGCGGCCGCACGCACGTCCGGGTGCGACGCAAGACTCAGGTAATCTTGCGATCCGAAGTTCAGGCCGTTCGCAATTGAGCCGTCCTGGAGCCGTACGGTCGTCTCCGGACCGGGGGCACGCAGCAGTCGCTTTGAAAAGGGAAATCCGCCGAAACCGACACGCGCGTCCAGCCATTCGGAAAATTTCCGAGCTTTCGTTGTCAGGTCGCGCCCGGGCGATGCGACAAAATCGTGGGTGGTGCCGGCTAGCGGATCAGGGGAAACCGTCGGCGTTTGAATAATCTCAAATAGCTGAGAGGCCATGGCATGCAAAACGAAGGTGGCCCACCGACTGGACGAAATCGCCTGGGGCAGCGATCGGTGGCTTGTGAAGGGAATGGTACACGTCACCCCTTCAGACACCTGAAACGCGCCAATCCTCTACTTAGTCGCAAAACATTTCCCTAAATGTTCTATCCGAAAACCTGTAATCGTGGAGAAGGTGGAGACGAGGTGGAGACGGTCGGATTGAAGTGCAGGTTACGCGCTCGCCGCGCAACGGTCCGAGGGCAGACGTAGCGCGGCGAGCGCGCTACCTACATGAAAGACGCAAGATTCGCGGGAGGTTTTTCGCTTACGCGCTCGCACGCGCCGGCGAAGACCGTCTCAACGCCAGCCTGAGAGTTGCGATGAATCCGACAAGGCACACGAGCATCAGCCGAAAAGGCCAGCTGCTCCAGTTGATGAAGGGAGTCGTGATCACCGCGCGGCGGAATTCGATCGGACGCGTAAGAAAATCCGGCAGATCAAGTCGGAGCGTCGTTGAATCTTCCAGTTTTCCGCTGACCTCGAATCCGTCCATGGTTTTCTTATACTTCCCCTTCACGACCTCGGTCTCCTGTCCTGGTTTGAGCCGGGCGGGGGATTGGAAAATATAGAAGGTCCCTTCGGTCGGGACATATTCGCCGAGGAAAACAAACGAGACCTTGCGGATTGGAACAGCGGCAGGCGGCAGAACAAAGAACGCGTACGGATCGTTCCCAGTGCGGTTCATGGTGTTGGTATTCGCATTCCACGTGATGTCGTGGAGATTTGAAAACTGCACGGTGTCGGCTGGAATTGCCTCGATCGACACGATCCAACGCAAGAGCCCACACAGAATCGTGAGGATCAGAAATGTAAGGGGAAGCCGGTGACTTAATTTGTTCATGAAGTGGACAGGGCCGCTTAGCCCAAAGTGAACGAAAAAATCAGCATGGGTACCCGCACCTTCTCGGCAAGCGCGGAGGGAGCAGTCCTTTTAACGGAGGTGCATCTGCGAGTTGTCGGTGAAAGTAGCGCGGGCTTCCAGCCTGCATCCTGCAAAGGAAGATGCAGGCAAGATGCCCGCGCTACGATGGCCGACCGCCACCGACAACTCACAGATGCGTCCTTTTAACGGAGGTGCATAACGGTTTTCAGTCATGGGAAGCGGCAGACCTTTATGTGATCGTAGGGGCAACTGGGACAACCTGGTTGCCTGCTTCCGGCTTACTTGCCGATACGAAAAGCGAACTCGCCTTGACATTCTAGGGGAAAATCGCACTCTCCTAGACAACCTAGGCGACACGTATGGCGACTTCGAAAGCTGATCTCCTGCAGGGCACGCTCGACCTGCTAATCTTGAAATCACTGCAGCACGAGCCGATGCACGGCTTCGGTGTGGCGGTCCGAATCCAGCAGATGTCGAAAGACATGCTGACGGTGGAGCAAGGCTCGCTTTACCCGGCGCTTTACCGGCTCGAGGACCAAGGCTGGATCAAGTCGGAGTGGGGTGTTTCAGATAACAACCGGAAGGCGAAATTTTATTCTCTAACGACCTCGGGCCGAAAGCAGCTCCAGACCGAGGAACAGAGCTGGGCGAAACTCTCGACGGCGATCAATCTGGTGCTCGGCAATGCATGAAACCCAAGCGACATAACCCCAAACAACGTAGCCGCACGCTTTGGCGTGCGGACCGCACAAAATAGTTTAACGGAAGACAGCGAAGAAGAGAGGCCGGCAGTTCGATCAATGGGGAAACTGCCGGTCAAAATCTCGATGCGTGCCGATCCAAAGCCACACCCATGAATCCCCTTCTCGCAAGGCCACAGCCCGATAGTTCAGTGTCACGCGCACCGACCAGGCCCGCTGATCGAATTCCAATCGTTCCAAGTGCAGACTGGGATGCGCCGGATTTTGGAGGAATTTTTGATAGGTCTTGCGCGCGGCCGCTTTTGTTTCTGAAGGCAGCTCACTGTAGAGCTTCCAGAATTGGGCTGTGCCCCGTGAATTCACGGGCGCTGATTAAAGTCACTCTCCGTGATTTCCGGGAAAACCTTCGGGTCTCGTTGATAGTCGGCTTGGACTTCATTGAGCAGCGCCGTAAAGCCAGGGCGGGGCCGGGAGTCGCGGGTGATCCTTTCCCACACGGCATCGCCGTCCAATTCCGGCAGCAGGCCAGGCAAATCCTTGACCAATTCCTCCCGCTGAGCAGGGGCGAGCGAACGGATGGCGGCTTCAATTTCCTGTACGGTGCTCATCTGGTTTAACCGCTACAAGGGAGCCGCGCTCAAGTAAAAGTCTAATTTTGTGAACTTGCTTCGTAAAATTGCCGGACGCCTCCGGGCCTTGTTTCAAAAGCGAAAACTCGACGCCGAGATGTCCGAGGAGATGCGACTCCATCTCGAGCTGCAGACCGAGCGATATATCGCGGCGGGCATGGATCCGCACGAAGCGCACTATGCTGCGCGCCGGCAGTTTGGAGGCGTGGAGCAAGTGAAAGAAGTCGTGCGCGAACAGCGCGGGTGGATGTGGTTGGATCAGTTCTGGCGCGATGTTCGTTTCGCCTGCCGGCAACTGGGCAAATCTCCCGGATTTACCTTGGTCGCTGTCGCGACGATTTCCGTCGGAATCGGTGCGGGCACCGCCGTGTTTTCGCTGGTGAACGCGATCCTCCTGCGCTCCCTGCCGGTGCCGAATCCGCAGGAGTTGCGGGTAGTTCACTGGAGCGGCGCCGACGTGCGGATGCGCTCCTACAACGGCAGCACGTTCGCGCTGGCGGGCAACCGGGAGGTGCATGACGCGGTGAATCATCCGACTTTTCTGCGTTTGCGGGAGCGGGCCGGCGCGTTGGCCGACGTCTTTGGCTATTTCCCCTCACCCAAGGTCACCATGGTGTCATCCAGCGGCGCATTTTCCGTCGATGGCCTGATGGTCTCGGACAATTTCTTTTCCGTCCTCGGAGTCCAGCCATTCATCGGCCAACTCTTCACGCCGGGCGACGACGCCGCCGGCAGGCCCAATGTCGTGATCACGCACCGCCTCTGGCAAAGCCACTTCGGAGGAGAGCCGGGTGTGTTGGGGAAGGCGGTAACGATGATGAACACCCGCTGCACGATCATCGGTGTTCTTCCGGCCGGATTTCCCGGTATCCAACCGGGCGCGACGAACGATTTCTACACGTCGATGTCCGCCGGCTCTCCGTTCCTTTACGTTCCGTTCTCGGACGACTGGCATTGGTTCATCCGAATGATGGCGCGGATGCGGCCCGGTCATTCCGACGCGGAATTCGAGGCTGCGCTCTCTCCGCTCTTCGCGACGGCTGATCCCGAACGAATCAAGCAAGGTCGGATTGAACTGGTTCCCGGCCGCGGAGGCCTCGGATTTGATCGGGACCTCTATGGGCGGCCGCTCGCAATCATGTTCGTGGTCACGACGCTCGTCATGCTGGTCGCGTGCGCCAATCTCGCCGGCCTGTCCCTGGCGAGGGGAGTCGCGCGGGAGCACGAACTCGCCGTGCGCGCCGCCCTTGGCGCCGGGAGACTCCGACTCATCCGGCAATCGCTGGCTGAGAGCGTGGCCCTGGCAGTTGTTGGCGGCGGTCTCGGCGTCCTTCTGGCTGTCTGGGGGCGCGGAGCGTTGTCGCGCCTACTCGCCGGGTCGACCGACGGACTGCATTACGACATGTCGCTCGATGCACGCGTGATGACATTCGGATTCGCGGCGGCGCTGGTGACTGCAGTGCTGGCAGGACTTCTCCCTGCGATTCGGGCGGGACGCGTCGATCCGATGGACGGACTCCGGGCTCGTGGAGCGGCGAGGGCACCGCGCCTGCGCGCCGGACGCTTGTTCGTCGTCATCCAGATCTGTGTCTCTCTGTTGGTTCTCACCGTCGCGGGGCTTGGGCTGCGCAGTCTGCTCAACCTCCGCGCGATCAACGCAGGTTTTTCCACCGATCATCTGATTGTATTTTCCCTCAATCCGATGTCGGCCGGCTATGACAACGCGGGCTTGGTCGATTTTCACCGCCGGGCCAGGGAAACACTGGCGGTGCTTCCGGGAGTGACCAGCGCGACGGTGATGGACTACGCTCAACTTTCCGGGCGCAATTCATCAGGCGGCTTCCGATTCCGCGATGACGACCTGCCGCCCGGAGAATATCGCTGGACGAATCGGCAGGCAGCCGGTGAGAGCTTCTTTGCCACTCTGGGCATTCCCATCGTGAAGGGCCGCGGCATCGAGGCCTCGGACGGGGTCGATGCGCCGAAGGTCGTGGTCGTGAACGAAACGTTTGCCCGAAAGCTGTCGCCCGACCGCGATCCCATCGGGCGAACGTTCAACATGTGGGCCGCGGACTGGCGCATCGTCGGAGTCTGTCGCGATGCCAAACTTTCGGATCTCAAGGAGCCGATCGCGCCAACGACTTATTTTTCATTTCAACAGCGGTTCTACGATCGATTCAGCATCGACGAAGCGTCGTATGCCGTGCGTTCGCCACTGCCGGCGTCTTCGTTGCGCCCGTCGATCGAAAGGGCCATCGCCGCGATCAATCCCAACGTGCCGGTGACCGCGTACACGACACAGGACGCGCTGCTCGACCGGAACATCGGGCAGGAGCGCATGCTGGCCATGCTCTGTTCGTCTCTGGCGGCGGTGGCGCTGCTGCTTTGCTGCATTGGCTTGTATGGGCTGATTGCCTACGATGTTTCGCGGCGCACCAGCGAGATTGCCATTCGCATGGCGATCGGCGCCCGGCCGGCGGACGTGGCCCGGCCGATTTTGAAAGAGGCGCTCGGCCTCGCCGCCATCGGAATCGGGTTCGGCATTCCGGCGGTGTTCGGTCTCGAGCGGCTCATTCGGAGTCAGCTCTACGCCGTGCGACCGAACGACCCGGTCGTCCTTGTGCTCGTGGTTCTCGTCTTGGCGGTCGTGGCGTTGTTTGCCGCATGGCTTCCGGCGAGGCGCGCGGTGAAGATCGATCCGATGGTGGCGCTGCGGTGCGAGTGAAGGGAGAGTGAAGGTGAGAGTGACAACGATCAACCGATGACGAACGACACGAGAGTTCCGAGGGTAGGGCGCGTTATCCTTAACGCGCCGT
>DAITQE010000246.1:976-5997 GCA_036833235.1 Opitutus sp. | reverse complement strand
AGTATGAAATAAGCAGCTAAGGTGATTCGCTCTGTACAAAATGACTGCATATAAGATTCAAGGAGCTCGCTTCGCATGAGGTGCCTGTGGCTGTTTGCCTCGTTCGCCACCGTGGCCGCGGCATTCGCCGAATCCCAACCGGTGCCGCTCTCGCCCGTGTTTGTGACTGCGACACGGGCCACCGAAGCCGTCGATTATGTGCCCTTCTCGCATCAAACCGTCTCCGGCGACGCTCTGCGAAGCGCGCCTAATGTCACGATCGACGGCGCGTTGAGAAGCATTCCGGGCTTCAGTCTTTTCCGCCGGTCCGACAGCCTCGTGGCCAACCCCACGACTCAGGGTGTGTCGCTCCGCGGGCTCGGTCCGAGTGGCGCGAGCCGATCGCTGATTTTGCTCGATGGCGTGCCACTCAACGACCCATTCGGTGGCTGGGTGCTCTGGAGCAAAGTCCCGCGCGAATCGCTCGCCAGCATCGAACTCGTGCCCGGCGCAGGCGGCACCGCGTGGGGCAACGCCGCACTCGGCGGCGTGATTCAACTCCTGACCGAGGCGCCGGTCGGAGCGCGGGAACGTTTTTCGGTGCGTGGGGGAAGTTTCGATACATACGACTTCGAAGCGCAGATCACCGAGCCGGTCGGTCCCGGTACGCTGCAGTTGCTCGGTCGCAGTTTATCGACGCGCGGTTATTTCACCGTCGCGCGCGAGCGTCGCGGCCCGATTGACCAGCCGGCCACAAGCCAGGCGCGCTGGCTGACCGGCCGGTGGCGACAAGCCATCGCGCCGAATCTAACGGCCACGCTGACCGTACGCGGGTTCACCGAAGATCGCGGCAACGGCACTCCTTACCAGCGCAACAGCTCTGACGAGACGTTCGCCTCGCTCGTTCTCGCCGCCCAGGTCAGCTCTACGTTTCAATGGAACGCCACGGCTTACGCACAAAATCAGAACTTCACCAGCACGTTTAGCGCGGTGAACGCCGAGCGGACTGCTGAGACTCCGGCGAGCAACCAATACGCCGTGCCCGCGACCGCGCTCGGTCTGGCGTGGGTCGGGGAATGGGTCGCGCCGCATGATGCTCGGACCAGCATTGGCTTTGACGCACGCGACGTCCGTGGCGAAACCCGCGAGGACTCGGCGTGGGTGGCTGATGCGTTCACCCGGCGTCGTTTTGCGGGTGGCCGGCAAAGTACGGCCGGCGTGTTTGCGATCCACAGTCGGTCCATCGCCGACCACGCGCGCGCGTCGCTCGGTTTACGCGTCGATGGCTGGCAGGACACCGACGGCCATCGCCGCGATTTCGTTGGCGGGGTGCCAGCGGCGAACGAGGCCTTCGCCCGGCGCGACGGTCTGGCGCTCAGTCCAAGCGCTGGCGTGGTTTGGTCTGTTTCCGATGCACTTCGCGTTCACGTGAGCGGCCAACACGCGTTTCGCCGGCCCACGCTGAACGAACTCTACCGCCCTTTTCGCGTGGGCAACGTGATCACCGACGCCAATCCGAATCTGCGCACTGAAACCGTGACGAGCGGTGAAATTGGCGCGACGCTCCAGCGGGGTCCATTCACCGCTGGCGTGACAGGTTTCTGGAACGAGCTGCACGACTCGGTAGCGAACGTTACAATCGCACAGGGGCCGACCACCGTGCCAGGAATCGGTTTCGTTCCGGCCGGTGGAGAAGGTCGGCGGAAACTCAATCTTGATCGAACACGCGTTCGCGGGACGGCGTTCACGACGGGTTGGAAGATCGATCCGGAGTGGTCTCTGGACGCGCAGTATCTCTACAACGACGCAATCGTCACCCGCGCGTCCGTGGCCCCGTGGCTGGCGGGACGGCGTCTGGCTCAAGTTCCACGCCACAGCGCATCGGCCGGGCTCACCTGGCGGGCAGGACGTTGGTCAATTTCGCCGCGCGCGCGATGGATCGGAGCTCAATTTGAAGATGATACGAACCAACTCGAACTCGCGGCGGCGACGGTCATTGATTTCTCGGCGAGGGTCACGCTCGGCAGTGCAGCGGAAATTTTTCTGTCGGCTGAGAACCTGTTCGATCACCGCATCGAGACGGGCCGATCCGGAGACGGGTTGGTCAACGTCGGCACTCCACGGCTGATTTTAATTGGCTTCCGGCTGTGGCGGTAAAGCCAAGCTGGTAAGGTCTTTTGTTTTGGAATGGTAACTTGTAGGCCGCCAGCTTGCTGGCGCGATTGAAGCGCGAGCAAGCTCGCGGCCTACAACGCAACGGATTGCGCGAGCAAAACGAAAGGCCGTGGCCACGCTGTGGGCGGGGCGCTCGAGGCTTGCGCCGATCATTTCCGCGCAGACACTAAAAAGATCCCCATGTGTCGCAGGCCCTCGGTCTATTTCCCGCGAATGGCGGACACCTGCTCGGCAGTGATGGGCGATGCCCCCGATCCGAACGACGCCCTCACGTAGGTCAACACATCCGCCACCTGCCCGTTGTCCAGGAATGAAAACGACGGCATTGTATTCATATACTTGGCACGGCCCGCGGGCAGCACGGCGGCGGGTCCGCGCAAAACCACGTTGATGAGCTGAGTCGGATCACCTCTCACCACGCTGCTGCCGGCCAACGCCGGCTGCATTTGTCCCGCCCCGCTGCCGTCAGGCATGTGACAAGGCGCACAAAAAAGCGTGTAGCTGCCATTGGCGGACGAGGGCTGAGCTTCGGCGGAGTTGAAACGCGAGGCAGATGAGCTGGAGCGTGGCCTGATCTCACCGGTATAGATGATTCGCCAGATCCGGCCGCGATCCGTTTCGCTGATGTAGAGCGATCCATCCGGCCCGACCGCCAGGCCGCCCATGCGGTACCGGGTTGCGCCGGCGTTCGTGGCAAAGATCTCGTATGTGCCGAGCGGATTTCCGTTCTGATCAAAAGGTACGAATGCGATGTTGAAGCCGTCCTGCGGCAGCGGTGCACGGTTCCAGGAACCGTGGAATGCAATGAACGCTCCGCCTTGATATTTTTGCGGAAATTGCGGGCCGTTATAGAACGCCATCTGCAATGGCGCCCAGTGCGCGGGAAACGCCACGAGGGGATCGTCATATTTGCCGGCTTCGGCGCGTTTGCGATTATCGCCGCCAAACTCCGGCGAAATCATGCGTGCCTTTTTAAAAGGGTCCCAGTAAGTGTAAGGCCATCCGAGGTTCGCGCCATCGTACAAGCGATGCATGACTTCCGCCACGCGTTCAGCGTTGTCCAAGGTATCGTAGTACTCTGGCGCGACGACGTTGAGTTGGTCGCGTCCCATCTGGGTGACGAAAAACGTATTTGACTGAAGATTCCATGCGATCGCGAGCACATGGCGATGACCTGTCGAAAAATGATAGCCGTCGGCCTGAGTCTGATTCAATCGATCGGGATCAAACCGCCAGAAACCTCCATGCGTTTTTAGAAACTCAGACGGATCCGCTGGTGGCGTGCCCGGCGGCATGTAAGCGCGGTCGGGATTGCCGTACGCGTTCGAGGGTGAACCCACCTCGACGTAAAGCTGGCCGTCACCGCCGAACGCGAAGGATTTGGCGTCGTGCTGATGCCCATTCGGCAAACCACGGATGACTGTCTCTGGCTGGCCCGTTGGCACGAGTTCACCCGGCGCGAGTTTATAGCGAAAAACGTCATCATTGGTGGAGTGGTAAAGCCAGCCATTGTGAAGAGCGATGCCGGTGCCGCCGCCCGAGCCGAATTCGTGCTTCGCCTCGAAACGCCCGTCGCCATCGGAGTCATGCAAGGCGAAGATCCCCCCGCGTGCGGTCTTGGCGTAAAGATCGCCGTTCGGCGCAACCGCCAGAAAGCGCAGTTGATCCGAATCGTTGCCAATTTTCCGGCCCGCGGTGAGATCGTCCGCGACGATCAGCGCGCGGAAACCCGGCGGCAGATTCAACCCGCCATCATCAGCATCGGGCGCCGGTACACCCGCTCCGAGTCGGGCGCCCGCGACGAGAAGGCAAATAAGGACGCGTTTGAAGGAGGTGATCATGGATGGGAGGAAAACAGGGGGCGAGATACTCGCGGAAAAACGATCGCGAAATTACGCGAGTCGCTGATGCCGCGCCAGCCAGACGGATGTCATGGGGATTTAGTCCCAGAATTTCTTTCCAATTTTTCCCCCTGACGCTGGTGCACGGCGCTGCCGACGGTCCGGAAAATCCCGATGCGCGCTCGCGGATGAAACTTTTTTATGTTAGGGTGCGTCACAATTCCCACTATGAAAATCCTCCGAATTACCCGCTCTGTTTTTGCTGGTTTAGTGACGGTTATCGGGCTTCAAGCAGCCGGCCCGAAGCCCGCCCCTCGCGCCGAAGTGACGTTTTCCGATCCCGAGAAATTTACCGATGCCGCGGACGGTCAGCGCGGCTCTGATTTTGGACGCGACGCGAATCTTCAGGAACTGAAAACCTATCTCGAGGACCGTGCGAACAGTTACATTCCCGAAGGCCAAAAGCTGCAAGTGACAGTGACCGACGTCGACCTTGCCGGCGAGATCGAGCCGTGGCGTAGCTCGAACATGCGGGATGCACGGATTGTCAAAGACATCTACTCGCCGCGCATCGAGCTGAACTTCAAACTCACGGATGCTTCCGGCGCGGTGATCAAAGAAGGTAAGCGCACGCTTTCGGACCTCACGTTCATGATGAACATCTATCCGAACCGGAGCGATCCGCGCGTTTACGAAAAAGGGCTGATCGACAATTGGCTCCGCACTGAATTCAACACCAAGAAAAAGAAATAAAGACCGAGACGCAGAACTGAATTCCGACGACCGCGGCTCCACGGAGTGTCGCGGTCGTCTTGTTTTTTACATGGAAAGCATAGCCGCGGAAACACGGGATCGTCTGGATAAATGGCTTTGGGCTGTCCGGCTCTTCAAGACTCGGGCCCTCGCGACCGATGCGTGCCGGGCCGGCTCCGTGATCATCGCGGATCAACCTGCGAAGCCCGCGCGGGAAGTCCATGCCGGCGAGATTGTGATCGTGCGGCAGGGGATTATCGCCCGAACTTTGCG
>DAITQE010000246.1:0-966 GCA_036833235.1 Opitutus sp. | reverse complement strand
CCGTGCCGCGTTCGCGGGTGGGCGCCAAACTGGTATCGGATTTCTGCACGGATCTAACTCCAGCGACCGAGTTTGAGAAACTGCGGACGCAACGTTTACAGCATGTTCTCGCACGAGAAAAAGGCTCCGGACGCCCAACCAAGCGGGACCGGCGGCTTATCGATCACTTGTTTGGTTGAGCATACGAACGCGGAACCGCACGCACCGCGCCCTCGATGAAGAGCCTCCAAGGCCGACGAAGGGATGGGTTCTTGGCCGGGCATCGGATCGAGTCTAAATAAGCAAAGCGTTGTGCCGAAAGATTACCCGAATGATTCGCGGGGACTTGATAGGCCTCATCGCCACCAGTGACGATGGGGTTCGGCTGCGCCAGTTTGGGTTTTCCTTTGATGAAAACCGGGCTCTGCGTGCCGGGGGAATTCCGGCTTCTCATTTTCAGTCAGACCTGAAGGCACGTTTGCAGGCCAACAACGAGGACGCCGAACTCCATGGTTGATGTCGCGCAAATCGCCGACAGTCCAGTCGTGCCTCGGTTAACCGCCGAACAGGCTGTTCGTAATCGCGCTGGCGCTTCGTTATTTGCAAGTTGCGAAGAGCGGGTGATCGATCGGGCTCATCGACTTTTCTCGTTTCTTCTGACGGCACAATGGATCTTCGCCGTCGCTTTTTCCGCGTGGTGGTCGCCCATGAAAAGTGCGGGCGCATCCCTCGTCGCGGAGAGCTTTTTGGTTGGTGCGCTGCTAACGCTACCGGCTTTGGCGCTGATCCGGTGGGCGCCGTATCACTGGGCGACGCGCTGTTCAGTTGCCAGCCGCTGGCCGAAGCAGTGCTTGCAACCGGCGCGGATTTCCTCTTCGTATGCAAGCAGGACAACCACAAAACCCTGTATGAATTCCTCGCAGGCGTGCCGCTCGGGCAGCACGAGCAGACCGAGCGCAAGCCCGGCAGGCGCTCGCTGACGTATCG
>DAITQE010000245.1:0-6020 GCA_036833235.1 Opitutus sp. | reverse complement strand
TGACAAGGCCTGTCAGGACGAGGCGCGGCCGACGCAGGCCCAGCGTCAGGGCGATTGCGACGACCGCCATTGCGAAGGCGATGATAAGGAGACTGCGCCGTTTGGTCATGAGAGGAGAGCTGCGAAAATGCGGGGAAAGAGGCCGCTTGCGACGGACAGGAGCTGCGGGCGACGAAACGATGATCGTGGACGAAGAAGGTTGATTGGACAGCGCGCATTTGCGTTCACGATTTGTCGGTGTTGACCGCTTTATCGTCACGGGAAAATCCGGACAGAAAATGAATCATCGTCGTGTAGTAGAGTCGTTGGCGAGGCACCTCGTCGGTGGCGGCGTCGGCGGGAGATTCGGTCGCACGCAGTGAAAGCGGGCCGGTCGAAGCGAGCGTGGTGACACACGCTGCTTGGACGCCAGTCGTTTTGGTTTCTGGTGTCGTGGTGGGCATGGTGATCAGCGATGGTACGAACGCGGCGCGAACGCCGGGCAGTTCAGTCCGTCGGGGCGACTTCATCGGTCGCCACGAGGATCGTGAGCAGAAATAAAATGACGACGGGAATGAGCATGGTGGAAGTTGCGTGACTCGCAGGAAAATGTGGCCGGCAGAAACAAGAGCCGCTGCGGACTGAAGGCGTCAGTGACGCGTTTGTGTTTCAGCCTAAACTCAGGCGACCGGCGGCTTTGGAAGGCTGCCAGATTTCGCGCTCTCCGAATCCTCGCAAGGTGGATGCGGCCAGTCGCCGAAACGTTGGCGAATTTCCTCGCGCATCTGTTCACGTTGCTCGGGAGGGAGCGATGCCCAGCGTTTCGCCAGCATGCGCTCGCGCCAGGGCGGGCCGAATCCGCGGCCTCGGCCGGGAAAGCCGCCGAAGAGGATTTTTGACAGCACGAGCAGGCCGAGTGCCTGCCAGTAGGTGATGGTCTTCACGCCCACCACGTCGGTGAGCACGCCATTCCACAGTGAGTAAACCGCGAAGGTGAATAACGCCAGGAAGCCGAGGATGGCGACCGGGATCAGAAACCGATATTTGTGACAGGAGTGAGCATTCATATTTTAAAAAAAATCAGCGGTTGGCGGACAGGAATTCGTCGCGCAATGGCTCAAGGCGGGCCCGGAGGCGCAGCACGGCGTAGCGTTTGCGCGAAAGCAGCGTGTTCACGTTCTCGCCCGTGACCGCGGCGATGTCCTCGAACGACAGCGCTTCGAGTTCGTGCCACACAAAGACCTGGCGTTGTTCCTCCGGCAGTTCGGCGAGGGCGGCGTGAAGTTCATCCCAGAAGCGGTGACGCAGGTGTTCCGTCCGAGGGGTGTTGTCATCGCGCAGCAGCAACGCCACGAAATCGAGGCCCGTGTCTTCCTCGGCATCGTGGGCCATGGCGTCGAGCGAGGCCATCGACGGCTTGCGGTAGCGATCGATGATGCGGTGACGCGCGACGGTGTAGAGCCAGGCGCCGACCTGCTCGACGGGACCGGCGTCGAGCGTGGTGATGAGTTGCTGCCAAACGTCCTGCAAAACGTCTTCGGCATCCGCGTCGCTCGCCACGCGCGCCCGGATGAACCGCATGAGCCGCTGCCCCACGCCGGCCACGACGTGGGAAATGTGTCGTTTCTTATCCGTGCTCATGAATATCGGAATCTGCCGAACTGAGTCCATTTTCTCCTGCAGACGAAACAGACGGGAGAATATTGTAGCGTCCGTCGATTTATCTCCGGACAGGCCGCGCTTCCAGTCTTGCGCGAGGGAGTATGACCTCGAATAACGTGTGGCATGAGTGATTGTCCGTGTGGCTCCGGCCTATCGTTTGAAATGTGTTGCGAACCGATCATCGCCGGAACGCCAGCGCCGACGGCCGAGGCGCTGATGCGTTCGCGCTACACGGCGTATGTGAAACACGCGGTCGATCATCTCGGGCGTTCGCTGTCGGCGGAACAGCGCAAGGACTACGCGCCCGAGGAAGCCCGGCGCTGGTCCGAGAAATCGGAATGGCTGGGGCTCAAAATTCTGCGCACGGAAAAAGGCGGTCCCGCCGACACCGAAGGCTTGGTGGAATTTTCCGCGCGTTATCGCACCGAAGGCAAAGAGCACGAGCATGTAGAAACGGCGTTGTTCACGCGAGAGGCCGGCGAATGGGTTTACACGGGACAGATGACCCCGGAGGGTCAGACGGTGCGGCGTGAAACCCCAAAGATTGGGCGAAACGATCCCTGCCCATGTGGCAGCGGCAAGAAATACAAAAAATGCTGCGGCTCCGCTGCGTGATTGCGGGGACGCTGTCGGCGACGCGGTTACGCCGATTGCTGATGCGGTCCCCTTCCCCATGATACAACTCGTCCATGCCGTCGTCCCGTCGCCCGATCCGACGCTGCCCGAGATCGTGATTCGGGTGGACCGGACCAAACTTGCGAAACGGATCTGGCGTGACACGGCGGGAGATGGGACGGAATTTGGGTTTGAGCTGGCGACGCGGCTGCAGGACGGCGAGGTGGTGTTTCAATCCGAGCACGCGCGATATGTGGTGCGACAGATTCCCGAGCCGGTGGTGGAGATATCGCTCGAGATTGCGCCGTCGGCGGCGGCCGGGATCGCTTGGGCGATTGGAAATCTGCACCTCGAACTGCAAGCGGAGCCGGCGCGGTTGCTCGCGCCGGACGAACCGGCGGTACGGCAGTTGCTGGAGCGATTGAAGGTGCCCTACACGCAAACGACCGCGGTGTTTCGACCGGGGCGTTTCGCTCGCGGAAATCAAAACGCCTCGCATGAACTCGGACCGAGTCATCGGCACTGATCGCACGTGACGCCTGACGCATTACGAATGACAACTTTGGCGAACACGGCTCAATCGGCATCCGACCTTCGTCATGCCGCGCAAAGCGCGGCGTGGCTCTGCGGGCTGCTGCAGGCGGGCGACTCGTTTTATCCCACGGGAAGTTACGCGCATTCGTTTGGGCTCGAGGGGCTCGTGCAGGAAGGCGTTGTGCGCGACCGGGCGACGCTGCGCGAATTTTTGTTTCGATCCGTGTTGCCCGCGCTGCGCCAGAGCGAATTGCCGCTCGCGATTCACGCGTGGCAGGCACTGGGAACGGAGGGTTGGAAACGCATGGGCGAGCTTTGTGTGCTGTCGGCGGCCTTGAAAACGGCGAAGGAGGCGCGCGGAGCGGCGGATAATATCGGGCGGCAGCGTGCGGAGCTGGTCGCGGCGTTGCGCGATCATCCCCTCGCGAAGGATTACCTGGCGCGGGCGCGCGCGGAGGGCTGGCCGTTTTCGCCGGCGATATCGGCTGCGCTCGAGGGACGCGCGCTCGACGCGCCGCTCACGGCCGTGCTGGCGGGAATCGTGTATGCGACGGTGGCCAGTGTGCTTTCGGCGGCGATGAAACTCCTGCGCCTGGGACAGAACGCCAGCCAGTCGCTGCTCACGGAAGCAGTGACGGAGGCGCCGACGATCATCGCGGCGGCCGAACTCGTGACATTGGACGAGATCGGCTGGTTCAACCCGTGGCTCGATATCGCTGCGGCCCGGCACGAAGCCGCGGACGCACGGATGTTTATTTCTTAACAGTAGCGAATAGCGGGTGGTGAGTAGCGAGCCGTTCGATTTCCGACCGAACTGCGTCGCTCGTTTGCTGCCTTTCTACTCGCTACCCGCTACTCACTCCTCGCTACTTTTCTCCCATGACTCGTTCTCCTCGAATTGGCATTGGCGGCCCGGTGGGTTCCGGTAAGACGATGCTTTGCCTCAAACTCTGCCAGCGGTTGCGCGAGCGTTACTCGATGGCGGTCGTCACGAACGATATTTACTGCTCGGAGGACGCGCAGTTTCTCATTCAACAAAGTGCACTGGCGCCGGAACGAATCGTGGGTGTCGAGACGGGTGGTTGTCCGCACACCGCGATTCGTGACGACACGACGATGAACGAGCAGGCGTGTCGCGCGTTGGAGGCAAAGTTCGCCGATCTGCAAATCCTGCTCGTCGAGAGCGGCGGCGATAATCTCACAGCGACGTTTTCTCCGGAGCTGGTCGATGCGTTCATCTACGTGATCGATGTGGCGGAGGGAGACAAAATCCCGCGCAAAGGAGGACCTGCCATCCGGCACAGCGATCTTTTGATCATCAACAAAATCGATCTGGCTCCGCTGGTGGGCGCCGATCTCGGCGTGATGGAGCGCGACGCAAAGGTGCAGCGTGGCGCGCGGCCATTTTTATTCTGCGATTTGAAACGGGAACACAACCTCGACGCCGTGATCGCGTGGATCGAACAACAAGTACTGTTCGCGCAAACCGCCAGGACGTGATGACCACGACTAAGCCAAAAGAACGACAAATCGTTCGCAGAAGAATTCCTTCCCGAGAATCACCCGAATGAACGCGAATCATTTATTTTCATTCGCGCTTATTCGTGTGATTCGCGGGGAAAATCTGAATCGGTCATTTGGCGATGGCAGCAGTGGCAGGCGCGGTTTCTTGGACTGTTCTCATGGCTGAGTTTTCCGGACACCTTTCGTTGCGTGCCGGGCCGCGCGCGGACGGGCGCACTGTGCTGGCCGAGCAGTCGTTCTGCGCGCCGTATCACCTCAGTAAACCGTATTGGGATGCCGACGCGAAAACGCTGCTCGTGCAGGTCGTGAATCCCACGGCTGGCATTCTCTCAGGTGACCGGCTCGAGTCGCGCATTCAGGTCGACAGTGGCGCTGCGGTCCTCGTCACGACGCCGAGCGCCAGTCGCGTATTTCAGATGACGGGTGGCGCGGCACAGTGCAGGCAAACCTTCGTGGTGGCGACGAGTGCGTGGCTTGAAGTGATGCCTGAACCGCTCGTGCCTCATCGCGGTTGCAGCTACCGTCAGAGCACGTGCATCGAGGTCGCATCCGGTGGGGAACTTTTCTTTACCGATCTCCTGATGCCGGGCCGCGTTGCGCATGGTGAGGCATGGGAATGGGGAAAACTTTGTCTCGAAACGGAAGTTCGGCTGGATGGCGAACTGATCTTGCGCGAGCGATTCGAGCAGACGGGGCCCGACTTGAAAGCGCTGGCGGCGTTTACCAGTTCCGGCACGGGGACATGTTTTGGGAACACAGTTCTGGTCGCCGAACGGCCGGGCGAGCCGGGCTGGCGGGTAGCGGTGAACGCGCTGCACGGCGATGGGCTCTGGATCGGCGTGAGCGCATTACGCCGCGGCGGATGGAGCATCAAATTTGTCGCGTCGGATGGTGTGCGGCTCCGTCGAGCGCTGCGCGATATCCGCGCATTGCTTGCCGCAGATTTCCCGCGACTCGCATGCGACGCGCGCAAGCTGTGACCGGAGATCAATCGCCTTCACCGCGCCTCGGGCTGAGTGACCTTGCCGCGCCATCGCGTGCGGCACGCCTTGCGAGGGTTGATCGCGATTGGGTGAGAGCGCGGACGTCCCCGTCCGGCCCGAACGAGCGGGCATTCCCGCCGGGCGACGGCGCCCGCGTTCCCAAGGCGGCCGACAGGCTCGGCGGTCGCGCTCTTTTAAAATTGGATCAACGGAGGCGTTCGACGACGGCGTCGTTACGGCGGTCCCTGGTCCGATGAGCCAGACGCCACGCCGCCCACGCGCCGAGGCCGATCGTTAGAAAACAACCAAGCGTCGCCAATGGGTGCGCGGCCAGATGCGAGAAATCCCACGTCATGTCAGGATCGTCGTGGCCGGGGTGGGCGAACGCTTCAAGCGGAAGCACGGCGGCGACGAGAGCGGCTTTGCGGAAGTGGCGGGAGGCGGGATTTGGCATGGGGGAATGAGAGAGATCAAGCAGGTCGCGAGCCAGCTTCGATTAGCGCGCGAGCAGTTGTTTCGTGAGAAAGGCGGCTTGGAGCGACGCGAGTTCCTTCAAGCCTTTTTGGGCGAGACTCGTCAGGCTGAGGAGTTGTTCCTGAGAAAAAGTTGCTTCTTCGCCGGAGCTCTGGAGTTCCACGAACTGGCCGCGGCCTGTCATCACAATGTTGGCGTCGACCTCAGCGTCTTTGTCTTCGATGTAGTTCAGGTCGAGCAGATCCTGGC
>DAITQE010000244.1:0-6041 GCA_036833235.1 Opitutus sp. | reverse complement strand
CTGTCTCAGCGCTCGACGTATCGATTCAGGCGCAGATTCTCAATCTGCTCGCGCAGCTCTGTCGGCAGATGAATCTGTCGATGATTTTTATCGCCCACGATTTGTCCGTGGTGAAACACATCTCCGATCGCATTGCCGTGATGTACCTCGGAAAAATCGTCGAGCTTGGACCCGCGCTCGACGTCATCGAACGGCCGCGTCATCCGTACACGCGAGCGCTCGTCAGCGCGATTCCCACGCCCGATCCGGACGTGCAGCGTGGCCGTCAACGCATTGTGCTCGCGGGCGATCCGCCCTCGCCGATCGATCCACCGGTTGGTTGTGCCTTTCATCCGCGCTGTCCCTACGCGCTCGAGAAATGCCGGCAGATCGTTCCGCCGCTCTATGCCGCGGGACCAGGCCGACAAGCGGCGTGCATTCGGCTGGATGAAATTTAGCTAAACGGATTTCAGCGTCCCGAGTTGGCGCAACGCTTCGTAGCACGCCACGCCCGCGGCTGTGCTCAGGTTCAGCGACCGCAGGTCGGGATTGGCGTGTGGAATCGTGACGCGCTGCGTCGCGCCAATCTCTTCATGCAGCCACGCAGGCGCGCCGGAGCTTTCGTTCCCAAAGACTAACCCATCTTCGTCCGCGTATCTAACATCCCAAAAACTCGTCGTCGTTTTCGTCGTGAAGAGCCACAACCGCCGCGGCGCCTGGCTGCTCGCCCGAAACGCCGCCCAATCCGCGTGCTCGTGGACATCCAGCGATTTCCAATAATCCATTCCGGCGCGGCGCAGATTGCGGTCGTTGATCACGAAGCCTAGCGGGTGAATCAGATGAAGTCGTGATCGGGTCAACGCGCACATTCTTCCGATATTTCCGGTGTTCGGAGCGATCTCAGGCTGGAAGAGCACGACGTGAATCATCGCGCAATTCCGAACGCTCAAACGCAGTTGATCAAGGTCGCTTGTCGCGCATTGCCTTCTCACGACGCTTTCCGCAAGTTGCAACCTCCAGCGTGAGTACCAACCAGAAGACGATTGTGATGGTCGATGACGAGAAAGCCTACGCCGATTTCCTGGCGGCGATGCTGACCGACATGTTTGCGTGTCCCGTACGCACGTTCACGAATCCGACGGATGCTCTCGCAGAACTACCGACGCTGAACGCCGGGGTAATCATCACCGATTACTACATGCCGCAAATGACCGGCTTTGATTTCATCGAGCGCGCCAGTCACGTCGCTCCCGGCGTTCCGTTCATTTTGGTGACCGGCAACTCGCTCCACTGCGATGATCATGAGATTGGGCCGGATTTGCCTTTGCGGGCGATTCTGTCGAAGCCTTTTAGCTGGCGAAAATTGGCGGAGGAGATCGTTCTTCACGCACCGGGATTTACGGCGAAACCAGCCAAGCCGGTCGTCGAAGAAGGGCCAAACGTTCCCCCCTGACCGAAAGGCTCCGCCCGGGTAGAGCTGTTCGGCTAGAGCTGTTTCAATAAAACTGTAGCCCTTCCAAAGGGGCGCAGTGCGTTCCGGTTCGAGATGTAGTTGGCGCGCTTGCCGCGCCACATTGCGCGCGAGCACGCAACCTACAGGAAACATGCTCGGCCTGACATTCCGGCTACAGTTTTGTTTAAACCGTGTTACTCGACCACCAGTCCGCCGTTATCTGCGGCGAGAACTCTCGCCTCACACGGCACCGATTCGCGCCAGAACGCCGCGCACATGGAAGCACCCACGCGTTCCGTGTCCTCTGCGACAGAGACGCAGAGTACGCTCGACCCGCTTCCGCTCAACCATCCAGTCAGCGCGCCCGCTTCAACTCCCGCCTCAATCGCCCCGCGCGCGCCCGGAATCTTCGGCAGACGATAGGGCTCGTGCATGAAATCGGCAACGGCGTGGCGAAGCTTTTCGATTTCTCCCGAGGCAAATGCAGCAGCAAGGTAAGCCGCGCTGTTGATGCTCTTGACCGCGTCAAAATACGGCAGCGTCGCTGGCAGCGCCGCCCGAGACAATTTGGTGACCACCTCGATTCCGGGCGAAGCGACGACAAAGCAAAATGTCGTCGGCACAATCACCTTGATCGTATTCAAATATCTACCGCTGGCAGGATCGCAGCGTGAAACAGTGAAGCCGCCGAGCAATGCCGCGCTCACGTTATCCGGATGGCCTTCGATGGCGGTGGCAAGTTCGACCATCGTGTGTCGCGAGAGCCCGGCGCCCGTCAACGCATCCAATCCAGCGAGCACACCACCGATAATTGTCGCGCTCGAGCCCAAGCCGCGAGCGGTGGGGACGTCACCGTCGATTCGATACTCGAAGCCGAATTGCGCGCGATCCGTCGCTCCGAAAAACGCCGCCGCCGCTTGCTCCACCCAGTCTTGCGCTCGCGCGTCGGCCGCGCGCGCGGGTTGCGGGACGCCGGCTGGAATCCTGCTCAGCGTAACATGGTTGTAGAGAGTCAATGCCAGCCCCAATGAGTCGATGCCCGCGCCACAGTTGGACGTGCTTCCCGGAAGGCGCACACTGACCGACTGGCGCAATTCGCTCATCCGCGGCGGTACGTCTTCATGGCCTTTTCCACGTCGCGCATCTCCACCTTGCGTTTCAATGTCTCCCGCTTGTCGAAGAGCTTCTTACCGGTGCAAAGCGCCACCTCCACTTTCACCAGCGCGTCTTTGAAATACATGCGCAGCGGCACGAGTGCACGTCCACCCGCTTCCATCGCCTGCGCGATCTTGCGGACCTGATGTTTGTGCAGGAGCAGCTTGCGAATCCGTTTGGCGTCGTGGTTGTGAATGTTGCCGAACGCATACTGCTCGATATGCGCCCCGTGCAGCCAAAGCTCACCCTTCTCCACGCGTCCAAACGCATCGTTGATCTGAGCGCGACCGCCGCGAATGGACTTCACCTCAGTGCCGCGCAGCTGCACGCCAGCCTCGAAACGCTCGTCGACGAAATAGTCGCGAAGCGCCTTCGAATTGCGGATCTCCGTGTAGCGAGTGGCGTCTTTTTTTTGCGCGGACATTGTGGGTGGGTAAACCTATGCATGAAAAAGGCGGCCACCGCAATCGCGGCGCCGCCTGAATGGAAAATTGCAAAACCTCTTGGCGACTGGGCTTAATTCTCGCCGGCTTCGAAGCTGATCTTCCCGTCGATGATCTCGCGAAGCGCGATGTCTTCGGACGACAGTTTCTCGAGCGACTCGACCAACGGTCGATTGCCGCGGCGCAATTGCTTCACGCGGCGTGAAACCACGTTGATCAGCATGTTCGGATCGTTGATGACCTTCAGCGCGTCTTTGATGTAATCGTCTCTCATGGTAGGCGGTTTGTGCGGGAAAAACGTTGAGGACTACGGTCGACCAGCGACGGGTCAAGGGCAATTTCCCGGCTTGCGCCCGACCCTGCGAGCGCAACGCTACCGCCTATGTTGTGCATCGCCTGGACTACCGTCGCAAAACGGGCTGACGCCGAACTGCTGGCAAGCGAATCGGTAGCCCGCGGTCTCGCCGCCTGCGTCCAAATCGATGGCCCTGTCATTTCGCACTATCGCTGGAATGGCCGGGCCGAACGCGCAGAGGAGTTTCGCCTTTCGTTCAAATGTCTGGCCGATCGTCTCGCTCCTTTGGAGGCGTATGTTCTCGCGAATCATCCCTACGAAACTCCTGAGTGGGTGGTCGTGAGAGCTGATCATGTCGCAGAAAAGTACTTGTCATGGGCAAAGGCGAACTCTAGCACTCCGCCCCTTTAGCAACTCGCAACCTTCTTCTTTAATCGCCATGTCACAGCATAAGAGCCTCCAAGGCGTCTCCGGTCTCGTCGTTAAGCGCAACGTCCTCAAACGCTTCGAGCGCGTGGATCTCCTCAAGAAGCGCGGCCAGTGGAAAGCGGGCGACCGCGTTCAAGGCCTTCGCAAGACCAAGCCGGACGTCTGAACTGTCCCTTTTTCTTTACTGCAGGCAGTATCCACTGCCTGCTTTTTTTTTGCTCATGCACGATCTGTTGAAAGAATTGCTCGATTGGTACAGCCGGTCCTTGGAATCCGGCGGCTATCCTCTGATTGTATTGCTCATGGCGATCGAGAGCTCGATCGTCCCGCTGCCGAGTGAATTCGTAATCCCGCCCGCTGCGCACCTCGCGTATACACAGGGTAACATGAGCCTGACGGGCATCGTGATTGCGGGCGCGTTTGGATGCTGGATTGGGGCAACCGCCATGTACTGGGCCGCGCGTTGGGCTGGGCGCCCGTTGGTCCTTAAAGTCAGCACAGCGGTGGACCATTGGGCTTCGCGCAGACTCATCCGCTGGCCGCTCGCTTTGAGCTTTGCCCGTCACTTGCTGGTCACGCCCGAGAAGATAGAGAAAGCCGAACGCTGGTCTGCAAAATTCGGGAATTTCGGAATCTTCGCCTCGCGCTTTCTGCCGGTCGTACGACACCTGATTGGCATCCCGGCGGGCATCGTACGTCTGAGCTATTTCAAATTCTCGCTCTACACGCTTGTCGGGTCCGCCTTATGGTGCGGTGTGCTGTGCTGGGTGGGCGTTGAGGCGGGGCAAAATGAAGCGCTGATGCGAGGCGAAATGAAAGCGATTACACTTTTCGCTGTTGGCGGCCTGGCGGTTCTCGGAGCGATCTACTATTTTTTCGTCCATCGCTTCACGCGGTCAGACGCAAAATAAGATCACGCCTCCGTTTGGAGCGCGGGCCGCCCTCGCCCGCATCCGGCAACGATCCGCGTCATGTCCGGAAAACTGAGCCTCTTCTCTCATCGTCCCAAGGTCTTTTGTTTCGGAATCGTATTTTGTAGGCTGCCAGCTTGCTGGCGCGATTGAAGCGCGAGCAAGCTCGCGGCCTACCCCGCAACGGATTGCGCCATCAAAACGAAAGGCCGTCCCATCCTCCCGCCTCTTTGCTCTCGACAGCTCTCGCGGCGCGCGTGAATTTCCTATGTTCCTTCTCTACTGCGGGCGTAGCACAATGGATAGTGTAGCGGTCTCCGAAGCCGTCGATCCGGGTTCGACTCCCGGCGCTCGCACCAGAAGATTGTTCTCAGGCAACGAGTCTCGCCGCCGATGACTAACGTATGAATGCGGTGCAGTTCTCAGTGGAACCCCTTCTTCGGGTCGCGCAGACCTTCGCGGCCACGCCGCGGATCATGGCCGATCTCGCCCAGCTTCTTCGAGATCCCAACGTCGAGCTCAAGGAAATCACCACCTTGCTTAAACGCGACAGCGCTCTTGCCGCGCGCCTGCTTCGGGTGGCAAACAGCGTTGCATTTGGCCAAAGCGAGCGTGTCGCCTCGATCGACGATGCGGCGTCTCTCATCGGCTTTCGAGAGATCCACCGGCTCATCGGCGCAGTCGCCGTCGATCAATTTTCCTCGTACCAGTATCCACTTTACGGTTTTCCCGGCCGCCGCCTCCGCGAGAACGCCCTTCTCGTCGCCCTGCTGATGGAGGAACTCGCCCGGTCCGCCGGCGAGGAGCCGCCCGCCGCGTACACCATCGGACTCTTCCGCTCGATCGGTAAACTCGCTCTGGAGAAACTCGCAGCGGAGGCCAGACCCATCGCGCCATTCCAGCCCGAACGCGATTCCGATCTCGTTATTTGGGAAAAGCACGCCTTCGGCATCAGCGGCAACGACGCCACCGCCGCCATTCTGCGAAACTGGAATTTTCCGCCCGAGATTCCCGGGACGATTGCGGCACACTTTGCGCCGTCGGACACCCGCGGGCGGCTCACGCCTCTGCTCAATGTTGCCGCAGGATTGGCCGACAAACTCGGTTACGGCCTGCCGGGAGAACGACGCTACTGGCGTGAAACGGATGAGGTTTATCGCGCCGCCGGTATCGATCCGCACGAAATCAAGCGCTTCGTCGATCGCGCCCTCGCGGCCTTCGCCCGTCTGAACCGCGCGATCAGCTGAATTCGCCGAATCTTATGTGGGTTAGCGGGCTCGCCGCGCAAACGCGCATGGCCTTTGGTTTGGAATGGTAACTGGTAGGCCGCCAGCTTGCTGGCGCGATTGAAGCGCGAGCAAGCTCGCGGCCTACGA
>DAITQE010000243.1:0-6048 GCA_036833235.1 Opitutus sp. | reverse complement strand
CCCCGGACCAACGCAACCAAGCCGAAGCAAGCTTCGGGGTATTGACCCACCGCGAACGAACGTTGCGCGGCAAGCGCGCCACCTACCTCGGCATGCGCGCGGGCAGGGTTTCACCTTCGCACCAGTCGCCGGGCAGCAGCACCTCGTGCGGGTGCGCCGGCGCGCCGATTTCATGACGATGAATCAGGCCCACGAGCATTTCGACGCCGAGCGCCCCCACCTTCGCCGGATCGTAGTGCACGCCGGCGTGCCCGAGTTCCGGACGTTCGTTGCGCAGCGCCACCACGCCGACGTCCCGCGGCACGCGAACCCCGGCACCGTGCAACCAGTCGATCACGCAATCGGCGCGCGATGCGACCAGCGCGTCCGGCCGCCACCGCTTGAACCAGCGAAGAAACGCCGTGCGATCTTCGTGGCCTTCTTCATAGGGCGGCACGCGGTCGGCCAGATCGAGTCGATGCTGCTGGCTGAACAATCCCCCGAGCCAGCGATCTCCCACTCGCGGATAATTATTGGGCGAGGAAAACACGAAGCCGACCCGCCGGTATCCGCGCTCGCGGCACTGTTGCATCGAGTGGTGCGTCGTGAAGTAGTGATCCTCGGCAACGTGGTGCAGCCGCGGCGTCTCGAGCGTCAGACCGAGCGCGACAGAGGAGAAACGTTCCCACGCGAGGTCGAGCCGGTGCAGGTTCTCCGGCAGACGGCCAATGAGCACGCCATGAATACCGCGGGTGCTGAGAATGTTGCTGAAACGCGCCGCCGTCATTCCTGGCTCGGCCATCCAGAAATGCTCGAGCTTATACCCAAGTTCCTTCGCGCGCTCGACCGCTCCCGGAAAAAAATTCGGCTCGTTCATTTCCGGAGGGCGCCAGCCATAACGGGTCGGGTGGTTCGTCACATAGGCGAGCACCGCATGTTTCACCGCCTTCCCCGTGCGCCGCGATTGCATCAGCGCAGTCACGAGCGGGTTCGCCCGGTAACCGAGTTTCTGCGCGATGGCCTTGATGCGCTGCTGCGTGGCGAGCGGAATGCTCGGGTGATCGCGCAACGCGAGCGACACCGTCGTGCGATGCACCTTGGCGCGGTTGGCCACATCCTGGAGGGTCGCTGGGCTGGGCATGCACTCAACGATGAGCGTTGCCCCAGGTTTGTCGAGATCGCCGCCAGGAATTGCCCTTACGTTTTCCAACCCTGGTGGCTACGAGCGTGAGCGAGTGGTCAGTCCTCCACTCGCTCATGCTCGTAGCTACCCCAACCAAGCCGAAGCAAGCTTCGGGGTATCCGACCCAACGCATATGAAACCCGGCTCCCCGTCTTCGATCTCCGCCGAGCAGAGCGGCCAATCGGGCCTGACGCCCAGCAGCGAGGGCGCGCGAGTGGGCTGGCGCGCGTGGGCGGTGCTCGTGCTATGCGGGCTGGCCGGAGCGTTGTTCTATATGGACCGGCAGGTCCTCGCCGTTCTCAAGACGACGCTGCGAACCGAGAGGGGCTGGACGGATACGGATTACGGCTGGCTGGTGACCGTGTTCATGGCGTGCTACACGGTCTGTTATCTTTTCACCGGCCGCTGGATCGACCGCTGGGGCACGCGACGCGTGATGCCGGTCTTTGTCGGCCTGATGTCTGTGGCGACGATCCTCTCGGGTGTCGCGAGGAATTTGGGTGAGATGGCGACCTTTCGCGCGTTGCTGGGTCTGGCTGAGGCCGGCGTGATGCCCGCGATCATGGTTGCGGTGTTCAGTTGGTTTCCACCCAACCGCCGCGGCACGGCGTCCACTGTGAAGGAGCCGCTCTACGTACTCGGCCAGGTGATCGCGACCCCGGCGGCGGTGTTTCTGACGCAACTCTGGAGCTGGCATGCGGCCTTTCTCGCGCCAGGAGTTTTCGGGCTGTGCGTGGCGAGCGCGTGGTGGTGGATGGACAAGAAGCCCGCAAGCGCGGTGGCGGAGCCCGTATTGCCACCGGTGCGTTACCGCGATGCGTTGCGGCGACGCGAATTATGGGGCGTCGTCGCAGCGCGACTCGTGAGCGACCCAGTTTGGTTTTTTTTCATTTATTGGGAGCCGGGATTTCTGCAGGAACGCGTCGGGCTGTCGCTCGGCGAGTTGGGCCGCGTGGGCTGGATACCGACTGCGGTTGCCACAACAGCATTAATTCTCCTCGGCACGTTCTCGGATTGGATTGTCGTAAAGCTGGCGTGGACTCCGGCGCGCAGCCGTCGCGTTATTCTGCAAAGCCTGGCGTGTCTCGCGCCCACGATCCTGGCGTTGCGTTTTGTGGAAAACCACACGCTCGCGATCGCACTGCTCTGTCTCGTGCGGATCATGATGGTCGTGTGGCTGAACTTCTCGAACCTGTTCATCGCCGATCTCGTCCCGAAAAATCTCATCGGCACCGCGGTCGCGCTGATGAGCGCGTTCGGTGCGGCGACCGCGCTGTTGTGCAGTGCCTTTGTCGGCCCGGTGGTGAGCACGTTCGGCTACGGCGCGATCTTCTCGGTGGCGGCATGTTTGCATCCGATCGCAGCGCTGATCTTGTGGTTCAGCTACGGTCGGCGCGCACGCGACCGCAGGAACACTGATCTTCCTTAATCTAATCAGCGCTGAAGGAAATCGGCGACGATGAGAGAAGACGCTATCGACCATGCCAGGACGGTGGTGAGACGCGTCCTGGCAACACGGCCGTTTATTGAATCGGGTAGAATTCGATGCGCGCCAACCCCGTGGTCCCGTTGATCCCGGACACCACGGCCGAGTACGTGCCCGGTGGCAACGTGATGTCGATCGCGGCGTCCTTGCTATTCGACGGCAACTTTGAGGCACCTGCCCGCTGAAACAGCGCGGTGAGCGCGCTGGTGCCGCCCCAGTTGTCGTTATGTTGGAGCAACGTAGTCCCGCTGTAGATGTCGAGTTGTGGATCTTTGAGCACTCCCTGCAGCCCGGACAGTGACTGTCCGATTGCACGAACCAGCAGACGGACCGGCGTGTCACCGGTGATAACGAAACCGGTCATGAGCGCCGCCGTGCCCTTACCCACCGAGCCACGGGCACTCACACTGGTGAAGCGTCCCAAAGAAGTGGATGCAGTATCCGCGTCGTAAATCTCAGCCAGCGCCATTCCACCGGTGTGGCCGGAGATTACGGCCCAATACGTTTTGGCAGGCAGCGCGGCGAGAATCGCCGCATCCTTGCTCGTCGCGGCAATCGGAAACGCTCCCACTCGCAGGAAAGTATCAGACAATGTCGCCGAGCCGCCCCAGTTGTCGTTACTAGCGATGACCGCACTGCCATCATAAACTTTGAGAACCGGATCGGGCAAAACGGTGGCTGTGGTGTACGAAGCGAGGCTTGGTCCAATCGCGCGCAGCAGGACTGATTTGGAACCGCCGGTGGTTGCGAAATCCAGCCGCAGGGCCGCGGAACCCCACGGCGCCGAGACGGCTTGGGCCGAAACGCTCGCGAGTCTGCCGGGAACGGTTGGAAGCGCCGCGACGGTGAGCGTGGCGTTCGCACTGGCAACGAACCCAGCGCTGTTTGTCGCCACGACCGAATAGGTCGCGGCATCGGAGCTGGTGACGTTGAACAAACTCAACGTGCTCGCGGTTGCTCCGGTTATCGCAACGCCATTTTTGCGCCACTGCAGCGTCGGCGTTGGCGTGCCCGACGCCGCCACGACGAAGGAAACATTTCCGCCCGTCACGACGGACTGGCTGATGGGCTGCGTCGAAATCGAAGGCGCCACACCCGAAATCGTCAGCGTTGCGCCGCTGCTCGTCACGGAGCCAGCCGCATTGGTGGCGACGACGGTGTAAGTGCCGGCATCGCCACTCGTAAGGTTAGAGAGTGAAAGCGTCGCTGACGTCGCCCCTGTAATCGCGGCACCATCTTTGCGCCACTGCAGCGCGGGCTTTGGCGAACCTGTGACCGCAACCGTGAACGACACACTGCCGCCCAAAATTGCGGATTGGCTCGAGGGTTGAGTGGTGAAGACCGGAGGGACATTGACCGTGATGAGCGCTGCGTTACTCGTGACGGAGCCGGCGCTGTTGCTTACAACGACCGTGTAACTCGCGGAATCGCTCGCGCTCACATTGGTCAAGCTGAGCGCGTTTGTCGTAGCGCCGATGATGCTCACACCCGCCTTGTACCATTGGTACGCGGGCGTCGGAACACCACTGGCCGAGACAGAGAGAGAGACGCTGCTTCCAGCGGTGACGGTTTGGCTGGTCGGCTGCGTTGTGATCGTCGGAATCGTCGAAGCAAGTGTCACGGTGGTTGCGGCCACGTTCGAGTAAGCACTGGTGCTGGTGGCGTTGTACGCACACACGCGGTACGAATAGGAGCTCCCTGAAACGGCCGTGGTATCAGTGAACGTGGTGGTGTCCGCAGGCACGGTGGCGAGCGCCGTGAAGGTCACTCCATCAGTTGACCGTTCGATTTTAAAACCGGTTTCATCGGTCGAATTATCGTCCCACGAAACAGTGAGCTGGCTGGCAAACATACCAGCCGGCAGGAGAAAAAGAACAACGAGCCTCAGCAGGCAGGTCGGAAGGATGACAAATGAAAAACGCATGACACGCCTTTCATCGGACACCCACCCGACCACAGTATCAGGGAAACGATTACTCTTCGTCAAAACGCCATTTCTTACTGGTCTTTGATAGCCTGATCGATTCCACAAAAAAATTTGTGATCAGCTCCGCTCTCTCGAAAGCCGAAGCGGCGAAAAATTTGTAAGAGGGCGGCTGTCGCGACATCGCCCTCAAGAAATAAAAGTCAAAAAGCAGGCGTCTCTAACAACGCATTTACGTCCTGATTCGTCACGGCCGCCGGAACCCAATAATCAAGTCTTGTTCAACCCACCGCATTTTCTGCTTCTGCGAATAATTACGAAGCGCGTGTGCAGGTGCGGCGACTTGAGCTGAAACGAGGTTCATTTGTAGCCGGGGTCGCTGACTCCGGACCGGCCTCAGCGAGGCCGGCTACAACGCGACTGCTCACGGCACTTCGTAAACCTCCACCAAACCGACACCGGTGGTGTTGTTGACGCCGGAAACTTGGGCCGTGTAAACCCCCGGCGGCAGCGAGACCAGGACCACGGAATCCAAGCTGTTGTCCGATAGAGAAAGTGCGCCAATATTTTCCGCGGTCGCCTTGATCACGCTCGCATTGGACGCGATGCTCCAGTCGTTGTTTTCAGCGATAACCTGCGATCCCCGAAACAATCGAAGCTGCGGATTCGCCAGCGCGCCTGATACGCCCAGGGCCGTGAGAGTCGGCCCCACGCCGCGCACCATGACCGTGCGCGACGAGCCCGTGATCACAAACCCACCAATGAGGATGCCCGAATCCTGCCCAACCTGGCTGCGCGCCGAAACATTCACCAGTCGCGAGGCCGTGCTGCTGTCGGCGTCGTAGATCTCCATCAGTGCAATACCGGTGGCTCCTCCGCCACTGGCCTGGACCGTGTACGCCCCCGGCGCAAAGCTGCGGAGCAGCGCCGCATCGAGGCTGCCCGCCGGAAGTGGAAACGCACCGACTTGTTGGGCGGTGGAGGTGATCTGGGCCGCATTCGGCGCCTCTCCCCAATTGTCGTTTCTGTCCACCGCCGTGCTGCCGGAGTAAAGTGTGATCAAGGGATCCGGCAGGACTCCAGTCACTCCGAGATTCGAGAGTGTCGCACCTCCCACACCGCGTGTCATCAACGTACGGCTGCCGCTGCCCGAAACGACAAAACCAACGATCAACGTGTCGTCGCCCGTTCCCGCGAAGGAGCGAACCGAAAGGTTGACCAGCCGACCGGTGGTTCCCGTTACGCGTCCAAACGGCTGCCAGCCGGAACGTTTTTCATCGCGGTGAAATTGCGGCCAGTCGGTCACGGAGGCGCGCGACGCCCCGCTGAATGCGTACAGACGCTTGTCGTAACAACCGATGTAGATTGAACCATCGCTGGTGATCAACGGCGAGGAATCGGCGTAATCTCCCATCGCGGTTTGCCAGAGCAGAGTGCCGTCGGACCTCAACGCGTAGATCGCATTGTCACTCGTTC
>DAITQE010000242.1:0-6058 GCA_036833235.1 Opitutus sp. | reverse complement strand
AATCGAATCAGGTTCGTGCGCGCAGCGCTCTCCAGTTGTTGAGGCATCGCTCCGCCGTTTCGAATTCCGAAAACCGGCTGCCTTCCTGTTCGAGCAGGTAAAACTCCACGCCGCCGACACTCTCGGCCGCCGAAATGATTTCGGCCCACGGCGCCACACCCTCGCCAAAGAGAACCTGATAGCCTTTGCCCTCTTCCTTTTTTCCCGGAGCCCAGTCCTTGAGGTGAATACTTCTAATCCGACCTGGATTGGCCTTGATCCACGCGATCGGATCCGCGCCCGCTTCCAGGCATGTGCCAACATCGAGTTGGAGCACGAACTCCTTCGGCGTATGTGCGGCGATAATATCCACGATGCGCGAGCCGCCGCTGAGCTGAGCCCATTCCGTTTGATGATTGTGGAAGCCGGCTGTGAGTCCGTGCGGTTGCAACTGCGCGACCGCGTTCGTCAGTCGGTCGCAGAGATTTTTCCAACCTTCCAAACCCTCCGCGCTCCGAGGTGCACTGGCAAGGATCAGCTGGCGCGCTCCGATGATCTTATTGAGTTCAATTGCTTTCGCAAAGCCGTCGTCGGGCGTGAGTGCCTCGATGTGGTTATGCGTCGAATAGCAGCGCAGGTTGAGATCATCCATCATGCCGCGAACGTCTTTGGCATACGGCATCGTCCAGTCGTAATAAGGAGCATAGAACTCCACGACCTCGTAGCCCATTTTCGCCACTTTCTGGAGCGTGCCCGGCAAATCGCGCGCGAGTTCCGTGCGCACGGAATACAGCTCGAGCCCGATTGGATATTTTCTGGCGGATTGTGCCGCTGGCGCGGTTGTCACGCCTGACGTTGTAGCCGCCAGAGCGCGTCCCGCAACAGAGTGTGCCAGGAAAGCGGCTGTGGGAACAGCGGCGGAAAGTTCGAGAAATTTCCGCCGCGAGAGGAGATCAAACTGGCGATTCGAGCGGGGCATGGACCAAGGGGGAGCCCGGAATCACGGGAGAACAAGGTCAAATTACCAAGTGTTTAGGCCAGCATTTCGGGCCAGACATTCTCTATTTCTCCTTGACGAATTCGAGCAGCTCGCCGGGCTGGCATTTCAACTCTCGGCAAAGCGCTTCCAGTGTACTAAAACGCACGGCCTTGGCCTTGTTGGTTTTTAGAATCGAGAGGTTTGCCAGCGTGATTCCCACCCGGTCTGCCAATTCGGTGAGGCTGATCTGTCGGGACGCCATGACTTGATCTAGGTTTAGTCGAATAGGCATGGTTTAAACGGTCAGATCGTTTTCGGTTTTCAGATTCAAGCCCTGTTTGAAGACTTGGCTGAGGAGCAGCAGGGCGCAGCCGGTCACGAGGCCCCCTTGGGCGAACATAGTAGGGGAAAAGGTAAGTCGGACGGCTCCGCCCGCGAACTGCGATCCGACGAAATCGGACAATGCCGGATGCTGGGCGAGATAACCGTTCATCACGTGGGCAGCCCAAAGCTGGACGACGAAGGCGGTCGCGATATAGGCAATCATGATCAAACCACTGTTTCGGACGAGCCGGAGATTGTTTTCACTGAATACCTCTCCTCCTTGGATGTTTGCGCAGAGATTGCGCAGCGCTCCAAACAGCAGCCACGAAAACGCAACTAATACCGCCGAACTCGGCAGGACTGTCCACCGCAGCGCCGAAGCGAGAGCTGGATCGTCGGTCGCAAGGTCTGCCTGAAACGTCCCGCGTAAATTGTGTAGCTCAACTGAGCGTGGATGGCCGGAGTCAGAGTGCACCGCCACGGGCGCGGGTGTGCTGTGAATCGACACGTCCCCAAACTCGAGCGTCAGTTTCGGGTGGTCGTTGGGTAGCGCCCGAACTATTGGGCGTCCAATCAAGACGAGAAACCACACTAATACGCCGAAGAGAAGGGCTAGCACTCGTGCCAACCCGAAGTAAAACCGGAGGCTTCCGGCGAGGTTAGGGAATAGTTTCATTTGAGGTGTGGATGGGATTTATCGGTAATCGATAAACACCATGCGGAATTCGTCAACATAATGTTTATCGAATATCGATAATTGCCGCTATTGCGCTCTGCGCAGGTTTCCGGGGAGCGACCCGCTTGCCCCGAGGAGTCTCGCTGTCGTTCTATTACGGCGCGGAGATCCGCGTACTCGAGCTCAATGGCTCTGACCAGCCCCTCAAAGCCGCCGAGTGCGAAATCGTGGGCCTATGCTGAGGCCAGCAAGATCTCCGGCCTTTTTTCGGCAATTTGAAGCAGGCGCAGCGCGGGGCCGGAGGGCTGACGGCGGTTCTTCTCCCAGCTCCGAACTGTATCGGGCGTTACGTTGAGATAAGCGGCAAAGACAGGCGTACTGGCCTTGAGGGTGCGCCGGATGCGAGCGATTGTCGCCGGGGACATCTTACGGGCAGGACGAGGGACCTTGGTCGTCTTCAGCGTCAGTTTGCCGCGGGTATGCGCCACCGCCTCACGCATGCTCGCGATCAGTTCGGACTCGTTGAATTCGACTTCCTTTTTCATCGGTGAGGCTGATTTTTGATTTGTTGAGCGAGCTCCCTCATGGCCTTTTTACCCTCGGCGGATAGGTTGGCAGCGTTACCCTTCGTGAAAATATACAAGAGATAGATCACGCCTCGGTGACTGAGATGGAGGTAGAGGACACGGGCCCCACCGCTCTTCCCGCGCCCACTGGCTGCCATTCGCACTTTGCGAACACCGCCACAGCCCATGAGCAAGTCACCTTTGTCGGGCGAAGCCGCCAGTTCACGTTGGAATTTCGCATAATCGTCATCGCTAACCAAGCCGGTGATAAGGTGGGTGAACGTCGCCGTTTCAACGAAGGTCAGCACCCCTGCACGGTGTGACTCGGTCACACCTGTGTCAAATTAGATGCTGTCCACGCGGAATAGGCATGGCGGACGGATGCTGGCCGGAGTTGCGCGGCGAGCACGCAACCTACAGGGTGCGCGCATGGCTCAACCGGAAGCTCCCAAAATTATTTTTTCCATGCTGGGCGTCTCGAAGAAAATCGAGCGCAAGGAAATCCTCCGCGACATCTCGTTGTCGTTTTATTACGGCGCGAAGATCGGCGTGCTGGGACTCAACGGCTCGGGAAAATCGTCGCTGCTGCGAATCCTTGCCGGTCGTGACACGGAGATCGATGGCCGCGTGCATTTCGAGCCGGGATACGACATCGGCATGCTCGATCAGGAACCGCAGTTGACCGCTGGCTCAACGGTGCGCGCGTGTGTCGAGGAAGGCGTGAAACATCTGACCGATCTGACTGCTGCGTACGACGCAACGTGGGATGAACTCGGCGCGACGGATGACGAGGCGGAGAAAGAAAAGATCATGACGCGCCAGGGCGAACTGCAGGAGAAGATCGATGCGCTCGGCGCGTGGGATGTCGCGCCGCAGGTTGAAATGGCGATGGATGCGCTGCGTTGTCCGCCCGGCGATCAGGTGGTTGATAAACTCTCCGGCGGTGAGCGGCGGCGCGTGGCGCTGGCGCGGCTTTTGTTGAAGAAACCGGCAATCCTGCTCCTCGATGAACCGACGAATCATCTCGACGCCGAAAGCGTGCAATGGCTCGAGCAGCATCTCGCGCGTTACGCGGGCACGGTGATCGCGGTGACGCACGACCGGTATTTTTTGGACAATGTTGCGCAGTGGATTCTCGAATTGTCCTACGGCCATGGGATTCCGTGGAAGGGGAACTACTCGTCCTGGCTCGAGCAGAAGCAGGCGCGCGCGGCGGTGGAACAGCGCACCGAAGACCGTCGTCAGAAAGCGATGGCGCGCGAACTCCTTTGGATTCGGCAGTCGGCCAAGGCGCGCGTCGCAAAATCGCAGGCGCGCATCAACGCCTACGAGACGATGCTCAAGCAGAACGTCGCCGAGAAAGAGCGTGAATTTGAAATCATGATACCACCGGGACCGCGGCTCGGAACGTTGGTGGTGGAGGCGCAGAACCTAACGAAGAGCTACGGCGACAACGTGCTGTTCGAGAACGTGAATTTTTCGCTGCCGCCGGGCGGAATCGTCGGCGTAATCGGGCCGAACGGCGCGGGCAAGACCACGCTGTTTCGATTGATCACGCACGTTGAGCAGCCGGATGGTGGTACGCTTCGAGTCGGCGACACGGTGAAAATCGCGCACGTCGACCAATCACGTGATTCGTTGCCAGACAGCGAAACGATCTGGCAGGCGATCAGCGGTGGCGAAGAGATCATGAAGCTCGCGAATCGCGAAGTGAACAGTCGCGCGTACTGTGCGCAGTTTGGTTTCACGGGCGCGGATCAGAGCAAGAAGGTCGGTGTGCTTTCGGGCGGCGAGCGCAACCGCGTGCATCTCGCGCGGCTGTTGAAGAGCGGTGCGAATCTGATCCTGCTCGACGAACCGACGAACGATCTCGATGTGAACTCGATCCGTGCGCTCGAGGAAGGTCTCGAGAATTTCGCGGGGTGCGCGGTGGTGGTGTCTCACGATCGATGGTTTCTCGATCGCGTGGCCACGCACATTCTCGCGTTCGAGGGCGATAGTAATGTGCACTGGTTCAGTGGGAATTTCTCCAGCTATCAGGAGGATCTCCATCGGCGGAAGGGAAAAGACGCGGACCAGCCGCACCGAATCAAGTACCGCAAGCTGACGCATCGATGAGGCGCCGTACAGGCCGATGGAATGGCCAGAGGCCCGCGGCTCACTGGCGCAACATCGGCATATATATATTGGCTATAGATAATGCTATTTGCGGGCTTGCTGACGTTTTACCTTGTCTTGGTTTCGTCGGCTGAGCGTGATTAAGGGGTCTATCTTTAACGAAGACACCTATGAACAAACTAAGCGTCCTTGCACTCGGACTTCTAGCTGCGGTCTCCACCGCGTCGGCTCAAACTGCCGCATCTTTTTCATCCCGGATGAAATTCTATGCGCAACCCTCCGTGGTCGTCGCGTTTCCGGGCGACTTCGACACCGCTGCAGGAGGCGCGCTGGCGTTGGGGGTGACCGTGGACGGCGTTCATTCCGTCGAAGCGGAAGTGATTCACTTCAAGAGCGGCATCGGAGCTACGGACGTTACGTTCACACCGCTCTTGGCGACGTATAAATATGGGTTCAAGCTGCCGCACAAGATTACGATCCAAGTGGGCGGCTCGGTTGGCGCGACCAAGGAACGTGCGAGTGTTTACTGGCGCAGCGACGAAAACAAAACCGCTTTCACGTATGGGGCCACAGGTGGAGTGTCGTATGCCTTGACCGAGCGCGTCTCAGTAGTCGGGAGTGTGTTGGTCTTGGGGTTGGAGAAAACGACGATCACGACTTCCGGCAGTATTGCGATCGTGACCGCCGGCGTGAATTTCCGATTCTAACTCAGCCCGCGCTTCTGCGATGAATTCGATCCGGCCACTCCGCGGAGCGGCCGGATTTTTTTTGGAGTTTGGTGATGATGCGCCTCAGACCCTTTTTAACCACGGACGAACACAGCGCGGCCCTGCCGCAATCGGAGATTGACCAAAAGGGATGGCCACAAAAAGGCGCAAAAATGCACAAAAACGAGGGTCTTTTTTTTACGACTTTTCGTGCCTTTTTGTGGCCAAAATGGATCGTCGCAGGCCGCGTGCCTTTTCGGGGATAGTGAACGGAGGGGCATGGATGAGTCCCCGTCGGAATCGGTGTCGCTCCCTATAGCGCCTCGTGCTTTACTTTATCCATCTGTGCACTCGGCGAGATCTGCTACTCAACGGCATCTGCTCGGGCGGAGATGAGGCGGGCTTCTTGCGCCGGGAATACTTTTACGCACCGTGCGTCTAACACGCATGAAACGCCTTTTTGTGCCACTGACGTTGGCTTTCGTTGTTATCCTGCTTCTCACCTCTGGATGTGGCAATCGCCCCAAACCTTCCTCCATGACCATGACCCACGCGGCTGAAACCAAAACCGAATCGATCGTTCTGGGTGGCGGGTGCTTTTGGTGCACCGACGCGGCCTACAAACTTCTGCCGGGCGTAAAACATGTGACGTGCGGCTACGCGGGTGGCGAAGAGCGGAATCCGACTTACGAGGAGGTGAGTGCGCATG
>DAITQE010000241.1:1026-6071 GCA_036833235.1 Opitutus sp. | reverse complement strand
GGCAACGACTCTTCAAGGTTAAACAGAGCTAAACCGGCTGACAGCTGAAGCTTGGGGTTGAGAGTGGACCAACCGCCTCAGCGGCATTCTCGTCTTAACTTTCAGCTCTCAACTTTCGTCTATTTCCAATGATACAGAAAATCCTCATCGCGAACCGCGGTGAAATTGCTCTACGGATCGTTCGGGCTTGCCGTGAACTGGGCGTAAAGACACTGGCCGTCTATTCGGAGGCCGATATTCAGTCCCTTCACGTTCAATTAGCTGACGAAGCAATTTGTATCGGAGGCCCAAGGAGCTCGGATAGTTATTTACGGGCCGATCGTATCATAAGCGCTGCCGAAATCGCGGACGTCGACGCGATCCATCCGGGCTACGGCTTCCTCTCGGAAAACGCGAAATTCGCCGAACAATGTGAATCGTGTAACATCAAATTCATCGGACCTAAATCCAAGTCGATCCGAATGATGGGCGATAAATCTATCGCAAAAGATACAGTCCGAAAAGCTGGGGTCCCCATTGTTCCCGGATCGGATGGCCCCGTCGAATCCGAAGCCGACGCGATGAAGGTTGCCCGCAAGATAGGTTATCCTATCATTATCAAGGCAGTGGCAGGAGGCGGCGGCCGTGGCATGCGCATTGCCCACAACGACGTATCTTTCGCGAAGGAATATCACGTTGCTCGAAACGAAGCGGAAAAAGCATTCGGAAACGGTGCTGTCTACGTCGAGAAATACATCGAAAAGCCGCGCCACATTGAATTTCAGATTCTCGCGGACTCGCACGGGAAAACACTCCACTTGGGCGAACGCGATTGCTCTGTTCAGCGGCGACATCAAAAACTCATCGAAGAGTCCCCTTCCCCATTTCTAACGAACGACCTACGAAAGAAAATGGGCAAGGCCGCGATCCGAGCCGCCGAAGCTGCCGAATACGAGAACGCTGGCACCATCGAGTTCCTCGTCGACGCAAAGGGTAATTATTACTTTATCGAGATGAACACTCGCGTTCAGGTCGAACATCCGGTCACCGAAGAAGTGACCGGGATCGATCTGATTAAGCAGCAGATCCGCATCGCAAACGGCGAAAAACTCGATTTCGACCAAAGCGACATCAAGTTCGATAAACACGCTATCGAGTGCCGCATCAATGCCGAGGACCCGGCGCGTAATTTCGTTCCCTCACCCGGTACTATCGGCTTATACTACGCACCCGGTGGTCATGGCGTGCGAGTGGATTCCCATGTGTATTCCGGCTACACGATTCCACCGTACTACGACTCAATGATCGGTAAACTGATCTGCTACGGGTCGACGCGGAAGGTCGCGCTGGAACGTATGTATCGGGCGTTGAGCGAATACCTCATTCGCGGAATCAAGACAACTATTCCTCTTCATAAGGCGATTATGGCCGACCCGATCTTTATCGAGGGAAAAGCAACGACGGCTTACATGGAGGAATTCATGAGCCGGACGCCGCCGGACCTATTCTCGTAAGTCGTACGTCCTGCGAGTTCACACAGTCTCCGTCACGCTCGTATCCACAACAATTGCGAGCGGCTCCAGGCCATGAAACAAATCATGTCCGAGTTATGCGGGCCGCGTTAGCGCAACGTCGCTCCATTCTCCCATGACTCGACTCTCCATTGCCCACGCCTTGGCGAATCCAGCGAACGTCTCCCGCACTTGCTCGCATTCTTTCGCGAGAATTCCGCTCAATATTAAGGTTCCACCGTGCGCAACAGCCGCCGTCAACTCGCGAGCGTGTCGCATCAATACGTCCCCCAGAATATTTGCCAACAGGAGGTCCACCTGCTTTCCGGCCAATCCGGATATGAGATCCGCGACGGAGAATTTCACGTCGGACTCCAATCCATTCAGCGCGGCATTCTCAATGCTCACGCGTACCGCTTCGGGATCGTTGTCGAATCCAGATACACTTCGGCAACCCAGCTTTGCCGCCGACAACGCAAGGATACCTGAGCCACAGCCGGCGTCCAACACCGTAGCGACCGGACCTTTCTGCTCAACCAGCTCGACCAACCTCTCCACGCACAACCGCGTCGTCTCATGATTCCCCGTACCGAAGGCCAATCCCGGGTCGAGCCAAAGCACTGATTCGCCTGCTGCTAAGCGAAAGTGTTCCTTCTCCCAAATGGGCACCCAATGTAACCGGCCAAACTGCCAGGCTCGAAAGTGCCTTTTGTAGCTGTCTCGCCAGTCAGCATCCGCCAATGCGCGACTCTCAACCGACGCAGAGTGCAACTCAGGCAGCACGGAGCGGAGGCCATCCCAAGCCGCGCGCGCCTCGGGCTCAGTCGGAAATATTCCCACAACCCAAGCTTGTCCGAGAATCACATCCTCGAGGACCGTCCAGCCCGGATTTTGCAATTCGAGAAGCGCCTCATCGATTCGCTCAACTGCTGCGAGCGGCACCTCGGCTTTGATTTCAAATAGGGTCACTCGGGAGCTCTTGGAGATCACGCTCACAGTCGCAACGCGAAAACTTCTCGGCCTGACTGGCGGTCCTCAATCGTTGCTCGATCGCGCTACAAGCGGCCTCAGCCTCACACCCAAAAAGCGGCCCGAGCACTCACACCGCGACCTTCCGGCTCAACTTCGCGATGACTGCGGGCAACAACGCGTGCTCGGCCGCGTGCATTTTTGCAGTCAAGCTTTCCAGTGTCTCCCCTGGTTCCACTCGAACCGCAGCTTGGTCTATAATCGGCCCGCCATCCACTTCTGTCGTGACGTAATGGACAGTACAGCCCGTGATTTTCACCCCGCGCCTCCACGCCTGGCCAATGCCATCGAGCCCCGGAAAACTGGGCAGCAAGCTCGGATGCAGATTAATGATTTTCCCTTCCAATGCTTTTAGAAACCCCGGCTTCAGCACTCGCATGAAGCCAGCGAGCACCACCAAATCAGCCTCAGACGAGTTTATCGCAGCGATGTAGCGCGCCTCCCCCTCGCCTTCCAACTTCGTCTTAAAAGGCGCGGGATCGATAAACGCGGCCGGCACGCCAAAGCGCGGCCCCAACGCCAAAATCCCCGCGTCCAGGCGATCGGAGTAAATCTGCACAACTCGGGCGAGGCCGAGCGCCCCTTCGTTTTGCGCCTGAAGAATCGCCTCTGCATTGGAGCCGCGGCCGGAACCGAGAAGAACAACGCGCATAGAACTCCACTTTTGCGGCCGCTGTTTTCATGGCGATGACATTCTTGCTGGAACATCACCCAAACAAATCCGTCAACCATCTCCCTTCGGACCCGCGCATGTTTTCCAAGTTTGGAATTGTCGCACGCATCGTTCACAGAAACGTTGGTCTTCCCAACGCTTATCACTCCGAGCCTTGCACCTTTCGTTCATTATATCACCCCGCATGAATATCCGATCTGTCTCCTGCCTCGCCCTGTTGACGGGCACCTTCCTCACCTCCGCATCGCCGCTGGTGTCAACCGCGTTGGCCTCAAAAGAAAAACCGATCATCGGCCTCTCGCTCGACACGTTGAAGGAAGAGCGCTGGCAACATGACCGCGATACGTTCAAAGCGGAAGCGGAACGGCTCGGCGCCAAAGTCATCGTCCAATCCGCCAATAGCGACGACACCCACCAGGTCCGCGACGTGGAATCACTCATCAGTCGCGGCGTCGATGTTCTCGTGATCGTACCACACAACGGCGCCGCCATGACCCGCGCAGTCAAATCGGCCAATGAAGCGAAAATTCCAGTGATCTCCTACGATCGGCTGATTCTGAACGCCAACATCGATTACTACCTCACGTTCGATAACGTGAAAGTCGGTGAAGCACAGGCCGCCTACGTCGCAGCTCACCTTCCCGCCGATCGTCCGGCGCGGATTGTCCGGATCTACGGCGCACCCACGGACAACAACGCGAAGCTGTTCAAGCAGGGTCAGGACAACATTCTCGAGCCCTTGATCAAATCAGGAAAAATCGTCGTGGTGCATGAAGACTGGGCCCTCGATTGGAAACCCGACGTGGCCAAGAAAATCATGAATGCCGCGATCACGAAAGCCGGGCGCAAAATCGATGCCGTTGTCGTTTCCAACGACGGGACGGCTGGCGGCGCGATCCAGTCGCTCCTCGAGGAAGGCCTCGCCGGTAAAGTGCTCGTCACCGGCCAGGACGCCGACCTCGCCGGCTGCCAGCGGATTCTTCGCGGTACACAAGCAATGACTGTTTACAAACCGCTGAAGAATCTGGCCACAAACGCCGCGCGCATCGCAGTCGACGTGGCAAAGGGCGTGAGGCCCGCGACGACCACCACGATCAACAATGGAGTAAAGATGGTTCCTTCGATTTTGGAAAAGGTCATTTCAGTAGATAAGGATAATCTTCAGAGCACCGTGGTCGCGGACGGTTTTCACACCGCCGCGGAGCTCCGCTGAGCTCCGAATGCCCACTGCCCAACGACGAATGTCTCGTGAACAATACCTGTGCCACGGGCTTTCGTTTTGATGGCGCAGTCTGTTGCGGGTAGGCCGCGAGCTTGCTCACGCTTCAATCGCGCCAGCAAGCTGGCAGCCTACAAAATACGATTCCAAAACAAAAGACCTCGATCCCTGTGCCCGCCGACCGTCATTCGTCATCCGGAAAACCGCTCCTCGAAGCTCGCGGGCTGACCAAGCGCTTTCCCGGAGTCGTCGCACTCCGTGATGTCGCTTTCGATCTGCGCGCCGGTGAGATTCATGCGCTGTGCGGCGAAAATGGCGCTGGCAAGTCAACGCTGATAAAACTGCTTTCGGGAATCCATCCGTACGGCTCCTACGAAGGCGAACTGCGCGTCGACGATCAGGTCGTGCGCTTCGGAAACATCCGCGACGCCGAGGCGTGCGGCATCGCAGTCATCACCCAGGAATTCGCGCTCGTCGACGAGATGAGCGTCGCGGAAAACATTTTTCTCGGGCGTGAACCGAAGCACGGGTTTCGCATCGACTGGCTGGAAATGAATCGTCGAGCCGGCGCGCTTCTCGCCGACTTCGGCCTCGCGATCGCTCCCGAGACGCCCGTGCGTTCACTAGGAATCGG